>NZ_MEES01000008.1:0-71965 GCF_001724535.1 Paracoccus sp. SCN 68-21
GCGCGCGCTGCGCATCAGCCCATGCGCCAGCCCCGCCACGATCAGCCCGAAGAAGGCCACCGGCCCCACCAGCGCGGTCGAGACCGACACCAGCACCGCCACCAGCCCCAGCACGCCCAGCACCATGCCGCGATGGGCCAGCCCCAGGGACACCGCCGGATCGCGCCCCAGGGCCAGCACGTCCAGCCGCGCCGACAGCCGCCAAGCAGCCAGCACCGCACCCGCGGTGATCGCCGCCGCCCAGGGCAGCAGCGTGGCATCGACGCGGTTGAAGCTGGCAAAGCTGACCGATTGCACCACGGCGAATTCGTTGGGGTCCAGGATGCGGCCCAGAAACCCCGACAGCGACCGGAACAGCACCCCCAGGATCACTCCGGTCAGGATCATCCGCGGCACGTCGCGCGCGCCCCGCAGCAGCAGCGTGCCGAACAGCAGGCTGGCCAGAAGGGTCATGACCGCGATCTCGGCCAGGAATTTCGGGCCGGGCGGCAGGCCCGCCAGACCGGCGCCGCCCAAGGCGACCACCAGCCCCGTCTGCAGCAAGACATACAGCGCGTCGAACCCCATGATCGACGGTGTCAGCACGCGGTTGGACGCAACGGTCTGAAACAGGATCGTCGCGACGCCGATGGCGGTGGCCACGGTGACCAGTGCCGCCAGCTTGGTCCCGCGCAGGCCCAGGATAAAGGCGCGATTGCCGCCGCCGATGCCCTGCAGCATCCAGACCGCCGATAGCCCGGCCAGCAGCAGCGCCATCGCGCCCAGCATCAGCCCCGACCGCCTATCCATGGGCGGGCTTCGACCGCGGGGGCCGGCGATGCAGCAGCCACAGGAACAGCACCGCGCCCAGCACGCCCAGGATGGTGCCGGCGGGAACCTCATAGGGGTGGATGACCAGACGTCCGGCCAGATCGCAGGCCAGGACCAGCACCGCCCCTGCCAGCGCCACGACGGGCAGCGAGGCGCGCAGGTTGTCGCCCATGATCCGCGCGACCAGGTTCGGGACCACCAGCCCGACAAAGGGGATCATCCCCACCGTCGTCACCACCATCGCGGTCACGACCGACACCACCGCCAGCCCCAGCCGCATCACGGCGGCCGTGGACAGCCCCAGCCCCGTCGCCACCTGATCGCCCAGGCCCAGAATCGCAAAGCGGTCGGCCGAGAACCAGGCCAGCCCCGCCGCCACGCCCGCGATCCACAGCAGCTCATAGCGCCCCGAGATCACGCCCGAGAATTCGCCGCTCATCAGCCAGGTGCCGACATATTGCATCAGGTCGGTCTGCCAGCCGACAAAGGTCACGACCGATCCCAGCACCCCCGACAGGACCAGCCCCGCGATGGGGACCAGCATCACCTCGCGCACGGGCAGGCGGCGGATCACGGCCAGAAACAGCGCGGTGGTGACCATGGCCGACAGGCTGGCCGCGATCATGCGCAGCCACAGGGGGCTGGCGGGCCACAGGATGGTGATGGCCAACAGGCCAAGCGCCGCGCCCTCGGCCGTGCCGGACGTATCGGGGCCGACAAAGCGGTTGCGGACCAGCGCCTGGATCAGCACGCCCGCCACCGACAGCGCCGCCCCGGTCAGCACCACCGACAGCGTGCGCGGCAGGCGCGATTCCAGCAGGACCAGCATGGCCTGCGGATCTCTAAGGACCTGCGTCACGCGGATGTCGGCGGCGCCGACCGTCAGGCTGGCCAGCATCAGCGCGACCAGCGCGACTGCCAGGGCGGGCAGGGGGCGCATCAGTCCGCGAAGGCCTGCGTCAGCTGATCCAGCACCGCCATGGTCGAGGCATAGCCCCCGGCCGAGATATAGGCCGCCGCCGGGTCCAGCTGGATCACCTGGCCCTGGCTGAGGGCGGTCGTGCCCGCCACCAGGTCCGACCGCAGCGTCTCCATCGCGCCCTGGCCGTCCTCGCCGATGGCGGCGCCGCGATCGATGACCAGCAGCCAGTCGGGATTGGCCTGGGCGATGAATTCATGGCTGATCGCCTGCCCGTGGGTGGCGCTGTCCAGGCCGGGCACGGCCTCCTCCAGCCCGGTCGCGGCAAAGATCCAGCCAAAGCGCGAATCGCGGCCATAGGCGGACATCTTGGGGCCGTTCGTCATCACGATCAGGGCGGTGCCCTGGCCGTCGGCGGCGGCGCGCAGATCGTCCAGCCTGGCGTCCAGGGCGGCAATCAGCGTCGCGGCCTCGTCGGTCTTGTCGAACAGCGTGCCATAGGTCGCGATGCGCGCGCGGGCGTCGGCCAGCAGGTCGGTCCCAAAGGTCATGTCGATGGCCGGGGCCACCTGCGACACCGCCGCCAGCTGGGTCGAGGACCGTCCGCCCACCACCACCAGATCGGGGCCGAGGCCCGCCAGCGCCTCGAGGTCCGGCTCGAACAGGGTGCCGACGGGGGCGGCGTCAGGGGCCACGTCGCGCAGCGCAGGGACCAGGATGTTGTCGATGGTGCCCGCAGGCGTCACGCCCAGGGCGGTGATCGTGTCCAGCGCGGCCATGTCATAGACGGCGACGCGCTGGGGCGTGCCCTCCAGCGTGACGGGGCCTTGGGCGGTGTCGACGGTCACCTGCGCCAGGGCGGCCCAGGGGGCGGAACACAGGGTGGCGGCCAGCAGGCCGGACAGCGCGATGCGGCGCATGGCAGATCCTTTCACGGTTTGGTCCGCGTGGTGGCTGGGCTGTTGGCTGCACGCGGGGCGGGCTTAGCGTGGCTCCAAGGGCTGCGCAAGAATAGCAGGGTGTTTTTGTCGGAAACCTGCGCCGATTTGTTGACAGAAACACTTTGCCGTCCTAGCTGAGGGCCAGCACGAAAGGATACCCAATGCGCCTGACCGCCGATTTCCCCACCGCCCGCGCCGCGTCCCTGATGGGCACCATGGCCAAGCATTTCGGCCACAAGATCCCCGTGACCCAGGAAGGCGATCAGGCCGTGCTGCGGTTCGAGATGGGCGAGGCGCATCTGCAGGCCACGCCCGAGCGTCTGCACCTGGCGCTAGAGGCCGCCGATGACCAGGCCGCCGAACGCCTGCGCGGTGTGGTGGAAAGCCACCTGCTGCGCTTTGCCCAACGCGACGATCCGGCGCCGCTGGACTGGGCGCGCGCGGCCTGACCCTGCTGTCTGACGCGGCGGCCCTGCACGCGATTTTCACTGGATCGGACCGGCCGTTTCTGGTCGAAGGGGGCCAAAGCGGCCGGATGCCAGGCGTCCGGCCCCCGAACAGTCAGGACCGGTCATGAGCATCCATCTGTATCCCAACGATCTTCCCGACGATCTGGTGCTGGGCCAGGTCGTGGCCATCGACACCGAGACGATGGGCCTGGACCCGCGCCGCGACCGGCTGTGCCTGGTGCAGCTGTCGGATGGCGATGGCGAGGCGCATCTGGTCCAGATCGATCGCGGCCAGACCGAGGCGCCGAACCTGACCAAGCTGCTGACCGACCCCAAGGTGCTGAAGCTGTTCCATTTCGGCCGCTTTGACATCGCGGCGCTGGAGAACGCCTTTGGCGTGGTCACGTCGCCGGTCTGGTGCACCAAGATTGCCTCGCGGCTGGTGCGGACCTTCACCGACCGGCACGGGCTGAAGGTTCTGCTGAACGAACTGGTCGGCGTCGATGTCAGCAAGCAGCAGCAGACCAGCGACTGGGGTGCGACCGATCTGTCGGACGCGCAGCTGGAATATGCGGCATCCGACGTGCTGCACCTGCACAAGCTGAAGGAGGCGCTGGAGGAGCGGCTCAAGCGCGAGAACCGGCTGGGTCTGGCGCAGGCGTGCTTTGACTTTCTGCCGGCGCGGGCCCATCTGGACCTGCTGGGCTGGAGCGACGAGGGCGACATCTTTCGCCACTGAAGCACGGGCATGACGGAAAAGGGGTTGGGCGTGGCGGATTACATCGAAACGGCGCGGCGGGTGATCGGCGTCGAGATCACGGGCCTTGAGGCGCTGTCGGCGGGCCTGGGCGATGAGTTTTCGCGCGCGGTCGAGATGATCCTGGCCGTGCGCGGCCGGGTGATCGTGTCGGGCATGGGCAAGTCGGGCCATGTGGGGCGCAAGATCGCGGCGACCTTCGCCTCGACCGGGACGCCCGCGCAATTCGTGCACCCGGCCGAGGCCAGCCATGGCGATCTGGGCATGGTGACCGAGGCCGATCTGGCGCTGGTGCTGTCCAACAGCGGCGAGACGCCGGAACTGGCCGATCTGATCGCGCATACGCGGCGCTTTTCCATCCCGCTGATCGGGGTGGCGGCGCGGCCGCAATCAACGCTGATGCGGCAGGCCGACCTGGCGCTGGTGCTGCCCGCCGCCCCCGAGGCCTGCGGCAACGGCATCGTGCCCACGACCTCGACCACGATGACGCTGGCTTTGGGCGACGCGCTGGCCATCGCGCTGATGGAGCATCGCCAGTTCACGCCCGAACATTTCCGCACCTTTCATCCCGGCGGCAAGCTGGGCGCGCTGCTGGCCAAGGTGGGCGACCTGATGCATGTCGATCTGCCGCTGGTGGCGCAGGATGCGCCCATGTCCGAGGCGCTGCTGGTCATCAGCCAGAAGGGTTACGGCGTGACCGGCGTCGTCGATGACGCGGGGGCGCTGGTCGGCATCATCACCGATGGCGATTTGCGCCGCCACATGCAGGGCCTGCTGGATCTGGATGCGCGTGCCGTGATGACGCCTGCGCCCCGCACCATCGCGCCGGGCGCCCTGGCCGAGGCCGCCCTGGCGCAGATGCAGGACCGCAAGATCACCTGCCTGTTCGCGGTCGAGGACGGCATGCCGCGCGGCATCCTGCATATCCACGACTGTCTGCGCGCGGGGCTGGTCTAGGCCATGTCGCGCACCCGCATCGTCCGCTGGCTGAGGGTGCTGTTGCCGCTGCTGGCGTTGGCGATGCTGTCGACGATGTTCCTGTTCAGCCGCGAATCGGATGTCGAATCGCGCATCCCCTATGCCGAGGTCGATGCCCAGGCCGCCGCGCGCGAGAACCGCATCGTGGCCCCCGAATACAGCGGCGTGACCGGCGACGGCGCGCAGCTGACCCTGCGGGCGGCGCAGGCGGCGCCGGGTGCCGCGGGCGGCGTCGCGGGCGATCTGGCGCTGGACTGGCAGCGGCCCGACGGGCTTCGCGCCGATCTGACCGCGCCGCAGGGCGGGCTGACCGACGGCACGGTGCGACTGGAGGGCGGCGTGCGCATGACCACCAGCAGCGGCTGGCAACTGGACGCGCCGCGCATCGACGCCCAGACCGGCAGCGCCGTCATCGAGGCGCAGGAGGGGGTCGCGGCGGAGGCGCCCTTTGGGCGGATCACCGCCGGGCGGATGCGGCTGGCGCCCGGCCCGGACGGCGATGGCGCGGCGATCTTGAATTTCTCGGACGGCGTGCGTCTGATATACCAACCCTGACCCCCGAGGAGCCGATGATGATGCGCCCCCTGCTGATCGCCCTTGCGCTGTGTGCGCCCCTGCCCGCGCTGGCGCAGACCACCTTTGGGGGGATGCAGGCGGATACCTCGGCCCCGGTCGAGGTGGCGGCCGACAATCTGGACGTCAACCAGACCGATGGCAGCGCGCTGTTCACCGGCAATGTGGTGATCGGGCAGGGCGAGATGCGCCTGTCCGCCGACCGCGTGGCGGTGCAATACGCGCCGGGCGATCAGCAGCGGATCGACAGCCTGACCGCGACCGGCAACGTCACGCTGGTGTCCGGCCCCGACGCCGCCGAGGCGGCCGAGGCGGTCTATGACGTGGCGGCGGGCACCGTCCTGCTGACCGGCGACGTGCTGCTGAGCCAGGGCGGCAACGTGCTGTCGGGCGACCGCATGACCGTCGATCTGGCCACCGGCGCCGCGCAGGTGCAGGGCCGCGTGCGGTCCGTCCTGCAGCCGGGGGGCAACTGATGACGGACGGGACTGGGCTGGACGTGCGCGGCCTGCGCAAGTCCTATCGCAACCGGCCCGTGATCCGCGACGTCTCCGTCAACTTGCAGCGCGGAGAGGTCGTGGCCCTGCTGGGGCCGAACGGGTCGGGCAAGACGACATGTTTCTATTGCATTGCGGGGCTGGTCACGGCGGATGCGGGGCAGGTCCTGATCGACGGGCGCGACGTCACGCGCCTGCCGATGTTCCGCCGCGCGCGTCTGGGCATCGGCTATCTGCCGCAGGAGATGTCGATCTTTCGCGGGCTGACGGTCGAACAGAACATCATGGCCGTGCTGGAGGTCGCGCTGGACGATCCGCGCCACAGGCGGGACCGGCTGGAGGAATTGCTGGCCGATTTCTCGATCACGCATCTGCGCGGCGCCCCGGCGCTGGCGCTGTCGGGGGGCGAGCGCCGGCGGGCCGAGATCGCGCGCTGCCTGGCCTCCGACCCCGCCTTCCTGCTGCTGGACGAGCCCTTTGCCGGCGTCGATCCCATCGCCGTGGGCGAGATCCGCACCCTGGTCCACGCGCTGAAGTCGCGCGGCATCGGCGTGCTGATCACCGACCACAACGTCCGCGAAACATTGGGAATCGTCGATCGCGCCTATATCCTGCACGATGGCCATGTGCTGATGGCGGGCACGACCGAGCAGATCGTGGCCGATCCGCGCGTGCGCGAGGTCTATCTGGGCGACAGCTTCAGCCTGTTGTGAGCGCGCCGCCTGCATGATTCCCGGTCACGGCCCCGTGTGGGCCGTTGACAGTTGCCCCGCGCTGTCACCAAATCGAGATATGCGGGTGCGGAGATGCCGTCCCGCACATACCCGCCTTCGCCCTTGCCGGCCCCCCGGGCGGGCGTCGCGGCGGCGGGCAACCGGAGAGGAGTGACGATGCGCTACACCATCAGCGGAAAACACATCGATGTCGGGGATGCACTGACCACGCATGTCAAGACAGAGCTGGGCGAGACCCTGGAGAAGTATTCTCAGCGTCCGACCGATGCGTCCGTGACCTTTTCCAAGGATGCTCATCAGTTTCTGTGCGACACGGTGGTGCACCTGTCCACCGGCCTGACCGTGCAGGCGCGCGGCCACGCGAATGACAACATCTATGCCGCCTTCGAGGCCTGCCGCGAAAAGATGGACAAGCAGCTGCGCCGCTACAAGCGCCGCCTGAAGGATCACCACAAGGACCATGCCGAGCCTGTTGTCTTCGGTCAGGCCGACAGCTATGTGCTGGCCGCCGAGGATGATGACGCGGAATCGCAGGGCGGCAGCCTGGAGCCGATCATCATCGCCGAAATGGAAAGCCGCGTGCCCACCCTGTCGGTGGGCGATGCGGTGATGCATATGGAACTGTCCGGCAGCCCGCTGCTGGTGTTCCGCAACGAGAAACATGGTGGCGTGAACGTCGTTCACCGCCGCGACGACGGCAATGTGGGCTGGATCGACCCGCGCGGCAACGGCTGAGGCCCGCCGCAGGTCCGGTCCGCCGACGGGTCGTGATGCCGCCCCCGGACAGTCCTGTCCGGGGGCGGACAGCTTGGGAAAGACGAAACGCGATGCAGCTTGCTGAAATCCTCAAACCCGGCGCGGTGCGGTCTCTGGGGCAGGTCACCTCGAAAAAGCGCCTGTTCCAGGAGCTGGCCGATCTGGCGCATGCGGTCTATGGGCTGAACGCCTCGGAGGTGCTGGACGCGCTGCAGGAACGCGAAAGCCTGGGGCCGACCGGCGTGGGTCAGGGCGTGGCCCTGCCGCATGCGCGGCTGCACGGGCTGGACAAGGTCGCGGGGCTGTTCCTGCGCCTGGAGAAACCCCTGGATTTCGACGCGGTCGACCGCCAGCCGGTCGATCTGGTCTTTGCGCTGCTGGCCCCCGAAAGCAGTGGCGTCGATCACCTCAAGGCGTTGGCGCTGGTGTCGCGCACGCTGCGCGATCAGGACCTGCGCGCGAAACTGCGCGCCAATGACGACCCTGTGACGCTGCATGCGGTGCTGTCGGCGGCGCAGGGCATCAAGGCCGCCTGACGGCGCCCCCTGACCGGCATGTGAACACAGGGGTTCAAATCGGTCCGGATCGGTCCTATAGTGACCACTCCCAAAGGAGGGTCCCATGAGCCGTCATATCTCCGATCAGCCCCGCACCCGCGGCAATGCCCGCCTGACCGCATTCCTGCGCCAGGCCCGCGCCGCATTGCCCCATCCCGCCACGTTGCAGCTGCAATCGCGTCCCAAGACGCGCGATGCGGCTGTGAAACCGGCGCATTACCTGCGCATCGCACGCGGCCACCAGGCCTGAGCGGGGGGCGCGGACGCCCCCCGGCCGCGGTCAGGCGCGGACCAGCGCCTCATAGCTTTCGGCCACGTCGCGGGTGATCTGGCCGACCTGGAAATGCCAGTCGCCGATCTGGCCGACCGGGGTCACCTCGGCGGCGGTGCCGGTCAGCCAGCATTCCTGGAACGATTCCAGCTCATCGGGCAGGATGCGGCGTTCGTGGACGGTCAGGCCCTTGTCCTTCAGCATCTGGATAATGGTCTGGCGGGTGATGCCGTTCAGGAAACGGTCGGCCATCGGGGTGTGGATCTCGCCATCCTTCACGAAGAAAATGTTGGCGCCGGTGGCCTCGGCCACATAGCCCTCCCAGTCCATGAACAGCGCGTCGGAACAGCCCTTGGCCTCGGCCGCGTGCTTGGACATCGTGCAGATCATGTAGAGGCCGGCGGCCTTGGCGGCGGTGGGGATGGTTTCCGGGCTGGGGCGTTTCCACTTGGCCACGTCCAGCTTCGCGCCCTGCCATTTGGCATCGCCGTAATAGCTGCCCCATTCCCACGCGGCGACCGCCATGCAGACCGGGTTGCGCGCGGCGGAGACGCCCATGTCCAGCCCCGACCCCCGCCATGCCACGACGCGGACATAGGCGTTCTCGAAGCCGTTGGCCTTCAGCACGGCCTCCTTGGCGGCGTCGATCTCTTCGGCGGTATAGGGGATCGGCATGTCCAGCAGGCGGCCCGATTCCAGCAGCCGCAGCGAGTGTTCGTGACCCTTGAAGATCTTGCCGTCATAGCACCGCTCGCCCTCGAAGACCGAGCTGGCGTAATGCAGCGCGTGGCTCAGGACGTGCACCTTGGCGTCGCGCCAGTCGACCAGGTCGCCATTCATCCAGATCTTGCCGTCGCGGTCGTCGTAAGGCAGCATCATCACTCTCCATCCGTCGCCCGGTTTTTGCGATTCTTGCGTCTGTCAGGGCGGATTTGGCATGTTTGTTACGCAAGATGCTTGACGGCTAGCAATCACCGATTAGAAAGTCAACAACGCTGCCATATCCGGGGCAGCCAGCGGACGGGGACGACGATGCAGGAAAAAGCGCGCCTACAGGCCATGGTGGGCGAGGATCTGCTGTTCCTGACCGACGACCAGCTGCGCCGCGGGATCGAGGCGATGTTCTTTGCCTATCGCGCCTTCACCGCCGACCCGGACATGATCCTGGCCGACATGGATTACGGGCGCGCCCATCACCGGGCGCTGCATTTTATCCATCGCGATCCGGGGCTGACGGTGACCTCGCTTCTGGCGGTGCTGGGGGTGACGAAACAGTCGCTGAACCGGGTGCTGCGCACGCTGATCGACGACGGGCTGGTGGACAGCCGCATCGGAAGGCGCGACCGCCGCGAACGCCAGCTGCACCTGACGCCCAAGGGCACCGCCCTGGAGCGCCGCCTGTCCGAGGCGCAGCGGGCGCGGATGCGCGCCGCCTATCGCAATGCGGGCCCGCAGGCGGTCAGCGGCTTTCGGCAGGTGCTGGAGGCGATGATGGACCCGGACACGCGGGCGCAGTATCAGGCGTTGAAGGATCTTCCCGACGACCGCTGAGGCCCCCATGACCGCGACCGACTGCCACCTGCTGATCGTTGACGACGACGAACGCATCCGCGCGCTGCTGGGGCGGTTTTTGCGCAAGAACGGATACATGGTGACCATGGCCCGCGATGCCGCGCAGGCCCGCCGCCTGCTGGCGGGGCTGGATTTCGACCTGATCGTGATGGATGTGATGATGCCCGGAGAGGACGGGCTGTCGCTGACCCGCGATCTGCGCACCCGCATCGACACGCCGATCCTGCTGCTGACGGCCAAGGGCGAGACCGAGGACCGCATCAGCGGGCTGGAGAGCGGCGCCGACGATTACCTGCCCAAGCCCTTCGAGCCGCGCGAGCTGCTGCTGCGCATCGGGGCGATTCTGCGCCGGGTGCCGGTGGTCGAGGTGGCGCAGCCGAAATACCTGACGCTTGGCGCGCTGCGCTATGACACCGACAAGGGCGAATTGTGGAACGGCGACGCGCCGCTGCGCCTGACCGGCACGGAAACCGCACTGCTGCGCCGTCTGGCCGCCAGCCGGGGCCAGCCGGTCAGCCGGGCCGATCTGATCGACGATCTGGGCCGCGGCGGCGAGGATGAGAATGGCGAGCGTGCCATCGACGTCCAGATCACCCGCCTGCGCCGCAAGATCGAGCCCGACCCGCGCGAGCCGCGGTTTCTGCAGACGGTGCGGGGCACGGGCTATATGCTGGTGGTGGACTAGGGCGGTCCGCGGCCCTAGCGTGCGGCGATGACCGATCAGGCGACATATCAGGGATTCGCGCTGGATGCGGACACGGCGCTGGCGCTGCTGGACTGGCAGCTGGAGATGGGCTGCGACGTGCCCATGCTGGACGCGCCGGTGGACCGGTTCGACCTGCCCGCGCGCGTGGCGCCTGCCGCACCCGTGCCCGTCACCGCGCCGCCGGTTCCCGATGACGACCTGTCGGCGCGGCTGGCCCAGGCCCGCATGCTGGCCCAGGGCGCCGCGACCCTGGAGGCGCTGGCCGCAGCCCAGGAGGGGTTCGACGGGATCGAGCTGAAGAAGGGCGCGCGCAATTTCTGCTTTGCCGACGGCAACCCCAAGGCCCGCGTCCTGATCCTGGGTGAGGCGCCGGGCGACGAGGAGGATCGGCAGGGCCGCCCCTTTGTCGGCCGCGCGGGGCAGATGCTGGACCGCATGTTCGGGGCCATCGGGCTGGCCCGCGACGGGGTCGATGCGGAACGCGCCTTCTATGTTACCAACGTCCTGACCTGGCGCCCGCCCGGCAATCGCGACCCCGATCCCGATGAAATTGCCGTGAGCCTGCCGTTCCTGGAACGCCATATCGACCTGGTCTCGCCCGATCTGATCGTGCTGATGGGCAACATTGCCTGCCAGGCCGCGATCGAGAAACGCGGCATCCTGCGCCTGCGCGGCCAGTGGGTGCAGGCGTTCGGGCGTCCTGCGCTGCCGATGACGCACCCTGCCTATCTGCTGCGCAACCCGGTCGCGAAACGCGATGCCTGGGGCGACCTGTTGTCGCTGCAGGCGCGGCTGGAATCGCTGGCCGTTTAGGTTTCGTTTGCCCATCATGCGCTATCCCGGCCATCCCATAGATGGACCATCCGCATGCGTTTCCTGACCCGCAGCCTGCTGGGGCTGTTCCTGACCTTTCTGACGCTGGCTCTGCTGATGCTGGCCGGGGCGACGCTGTGGCGCGCCATGAGCCCCGCCGACGGCGCGGGCGGTCCTGTGCGCGGTGGGGGCGAACAGGTCTATGCCGCGCGGCTGGTGACCGTCGAACCGGGCCGGGTCCAGCCGCAGATGCAGGTGTTTGGTCAGGTCCGCGCGCGGCGCGAATTGCAGCTGCGCGCCGGTGCCGGGGGGCGCATCGTGCAGATGGACCCCGCCCTGCAGGAGGGCGGCACCGTCGTCGCGGGCCAGCTGCTGGCGCGCATCGACCCTGCGGCGGCGCAGGCGGCGCTGGACCGCAGCCTGGCGGAACGCGCCGACGCGCAGGGCGTGCTGGAGGATGCGCGCCGCCGCGTGGATATCGCGGGCCAGGACGTCGCGGCATCCGAACGTCAGGCCGAACTGCGCGAGGCCGCCGTGACCCGGCAGGCCCAGCTGGCGGAACGCGGTCTGGGCACCAGCCTGGACCGTGAGACGGCCGAACTTGCGGCCTCCAGCGCGGCGCAGGCCGCGATTGCCAGCCGCGCCGCCCTGGCCGATGCGCAAAGCGCCGTGACCGCCGCCGAAAACGCGCTGCGCCGCGCCGAGATCGCCGTGACGGAGGCACGCCGCGCCCTGACGGACACCGAGCTGCGCGCCGGTTTCGACGGACGCGTCACCGCCGTGACGGCGGTCGAGGGCGCGCTGGTCAGCGTCAACGAACAGCTGGCCACGATCATCGACCCCGACGCGCTGGAGGTGCAGATCCCGCTGTCTCTGGCGCAGTTCGGGCGGCTGATCGGCCCTGACGGCCGGCTGCTGCCGCAGGCTGTCGCTGTGACGCCGGACGGGCAGGGTGACGCGGTGGCGGTGCTGGACCGGGCCTCGGCCTCGGTCGCCGAAGGGTCGGCGGGGCGCGTGGTCTTTGCGCGGCTGACCCAAGGGGCGCAGGCGCTGCGGCCCGGCGATTTCGTGACCGCCCAGATTGCCGAACCCCCGCTGGAGGGCGCCGCGACCATCCCCGCCGCGGCGGTCGGATCGGACGGCGCGGTGCTGGTCGCGGGTGACGATGGGCGGCTGCGCACGGTGCCGGTGACGGTGCTGCGCCGTCAGGGCGACGCGGTGGTGATCGCGGTGCCCGCCGATCTGGCGGGCGCGCGGATCGTGGCCGAACGCGCGCCGCAACTGGGCACCGGCATCCGCGTGCGCGACGCGGGCGACCCCGCGCCCCAGGGCGGCCCGGACCAGCGCGTGCAGGGACGGGGGCCGACCCGTGGATAGGCGCCCCGGCCTGATCGGCCTGTTCGTGCGCCACGCCACCCTGGCCAACCTGCTGCTGGCGGTGATGGTGGTGGCGGGGCTGTATGCCGCGCCGCGCCTCAGGGCGCAGTTCTTTCCCGATACGGTCGTCCAGCAGATCCAGGTCGGCGTGCGATGGGACGGGGCCGGGGCCGATGATGTGGACCGGTCGGTCGTGGCGGTGCTGGAGCCCGCGCTGATGGCGGTCGAGGGGGTGTCCCTGACCACCAGCCAGTCCAGCCAGGGCTCTGCCCGCATCACCCTGGAGTTCGAGCCGGGCTGGGACATGTCCCGCGCCACGGGCGAGGTCGACGCCGCCATCGCCGGGGCGGGCAACCTGCCCGACGGCGCCGAGACCCCCGAGGTCACCCGCCGCGCCTGGCGTGATTCGGTGACCGATGTGGTGATCTCGGGGCCGGTCGGCCTGGACCAGTTGGGCCGCATCGCGGACGATCTGACGAACCGCCTGTACGCGCGCGGCGTCACGCGGCTGAACGTCACCGGCCTGTCGGCCCCCGAAACCCTGGTCGAGCTGCGCATGGCCGATCTGGTGCGCCATGACATCACGCTGGACCAGATCGCCGCGACCATCGCCGCCGCCGCGGCGCCCACGCCTGCGGGCGATGTGGCATCGGGCATATCCCGTGTGCGCACGGGGGCCGAGACGCGAACCCCCGCGCAGGTCGCGGATCTGGTCCTGACCGCGCTGCCCGACGGCACCCAGCTGACCATCGGCGACGTGGCGCAGGTCCGCGACACGGGCATCGACCGGGGCGTGGCCTATTTCGTCAACGGCAATCCGGCGGTCACGATCTCGGTCCAGCGCAGCGCCTCGGGGGATGCGATCGGCATGCAGCAGGACGTGCAGGCGGCGGTCGACGCGCTGTCGCCGACCCTGCCGCAGGGGGTCACGGCGGAACTGGTGCGGGCGCGGGCCGAACAGATCTCGGCCCGGCTGGCGCTGCTGCTGGACAATGCGCTGCTGGGGTTGGCGCTGGTGGTGGGGCTGCTGTTCCTGTTCCTGAACGCGCGCACGGCGATCTGGGTCGCGGCGGGGATTCCCGCGGCGCTGCTGGCGGCGGTGGCGCTGATGTATGCGGTGGGCATGACGATCAACATGATCTCTCTGTTCGCGCTGATCCTGACGCTGGGCATCATCGTGGACGACGCCATCGTGGTGGGCGAGCATGCCGATTACCGCGCCCGCAAGCTGGGCGAGGCGCCCAAGCTGGCCGCCGAACGCGCGGCAGAGGCGATGGCCGCGCCGGTCATCGCATCGACCCTGACCACGATCATCGCCTTCGCCGGGCTGGTGCTGATCGGCGGACAGTTCGGGTCGCTGGTCTCGGACATTCCGCTGACGGTGATCCTGGTGCTGGTGGCATCCCTGGTCGAATGTTTCCTGGTCCTGCCCAACCACATGGCCCATGCGCTGGCGCATCAGGCCAAGGACCGCTGGTATGACCGGCCCTCGATCTGGGTGAACCGCTGGCTGGACCGCTTTGTGGCGGGGGTGGTGCGGCCCGTGGCGCGGCTGGTGCTGGTCGCGCGCTATCCGGTGCTGGCGCTGGTCATGGTGGGCTTTGCCTGGTCGGCCTCGGCGCTGATCAGCGGGTCGGTGCCGTGGCGGTTCTTCGATTCGCCCGAACAGGGCAGCGTGTCGGGCAATTTCGCCATGCTGGAGGGCGCGTCCCGCGATGACACCCTGCGCGTCATGGGCCTGGTGCAGGAGGCCGTGGACCGCGTCGCGGCCGAGTATCAGGCCGAATACGGCATCAGCCCGCTGACGCATGTGATGACCCAGATCGGCGGCAATGCCGGCCGTCCCCTGCCGGGGGCCGAGACCAAGGATGCCGACCTGCTGGGCGCCGTCCAGATGGAGCTGATCGACCCCGATTTCCGCCCCTATTCCAGCTTCGAGCTGGTCGCCGCCCTGCAGGAGGCGATGCCCACCGACCCGCAGCTGGAGACGATCAGCTTTCGCGGCGGCCGGTCGGGGCCGGCAGGCGACGCGATCTCGGTGCTGATGACGGGGGCGGATTCCGCGACGCTGAAGGCTGCCGCCGAGGCGCTGAAGGCGCGGCTGGCCGAGGCGCCCGAGGTGTCCGCCTTGGAGGACACGCTGGATTACGACAAGGATGAGCTGGCGCTGCGCCTGACGCCCCAGGGCGAGGCCCTGGGCTTCACCACAGACGCCCTGGCGCGCGAATTGCGCCAGCGCCTTGGCGGCATCGAGGCCGCCACCTGGCCCGAGGGCACGCGCACCGGCGCCATCACCGTCGAGCTGGCCGAGGATGACCGCCGCGCCGATTTCCTGGACCGCATGCAGATGCGCACCGCGTCGGGGGCCTGGGTGCCCCTGGCCGATATCGTCACCGTGGGAACCGAGGCCGGGTTTTCCGTCGTGCGCCGCGAGAACGGAGAGCGGATGATCACGGTCACCGGGGACATCTCGGGCGACGACCCGGCCCGCGCGGCGGCGATCACCGCCGATCTGCAGGCCCGCCTGCTGCCTGACATCGCCGCCGAATTCGGCGTCACCTATGACGTGACCGGCCTGGCCCAGCAGGAGCGGGAGTTCCTGTCCGAGGCGCTGATCGGCTTTGCGCTGGCGCTGACCGGGATCTATATGGTGCTGGCCTGGATCTTTGCCAGCTGGACGCGGCCGCTGGTGGTGATGTCGGTCATTCCCTTCGGGCTGATCGGCGCGGTCTGGGGCCATGCGGCCTGGTCGCTGCCGATGAGCCTGTTTTCCGTCGTGGGTCTGATTGGCATGTCGGGGATCATCATCAACGATTCCATCGTGCTGATCTCGACCGTTGATGCCTATGCGCGCGACCGCGGCCTGCGCCCCGCGATCCTGGACGCGGTGGCGGACCGGTTTCGGCCCGTTCTGCTGACCACAGCCACGACGGTTCTGGGGCTGGCGCCGCTGCTGTACGAACGCTCGTCTCAGGCGCTGTTCCTGAAACCCACGGTGGTGACGCTGGCCTATGGGCTGGGGTTCGGGATGGTGCTGGTGCTGCTGGTGGTGCCTGCGGTGCTGGCCGTGGGGGCCGATCTGGCCCGCGCGCGGCAGGGATTCCGCCGCAGCCTGCGCGACGGTCCGCTGCGCGGGGTGATGCGTGGCGCGGCGGCCGCGGCGGCGGTCGCGCTGGTCGTGGTGCTGGGGCCCGCGACGGTGCTGCCCGCGATGGGGCTGACGGTGCCCGACTGGTGGCCGCTGGCGGCGACGGGGGGCGGGGCGCTGCTCAGCTATCTGGCGGTGCTGGCGGTGATTCTGGTGGCGGCGGGGGCGGGCTCAGCCCGGCGCGCAGCCCGTTGATTCGGTCGCGGGGCCGTCATCGGCCGGAATGACCGTCAGGCGCAGCGCCTGCCGGTCCAGATCAAAGGGCGCGCCGGTCGGGCCGACCATCTCGACCACCGCCTGCAGGCCCCTGGGCCCATCCGTGATATCGGCGCCCGAGACCCAGACGTCCGGGCTGTCGGTCAGCTCGATCGCGGCCAGGGTCGCGCCCTGGTCGGGCAGGGCCATGGCGACGCGCATGCCGTCCGTTAGGGGTGTGACATGGCAGGCCGGGCTGTCGTCGCGCCGTTCGGGCGCCAGGGCCAGGGCGTCCGTGATGCGTGGATCGGGGGCGTCGCCGACGGGCGGCGCCGTCAGGTCCAGGCCTGCGGGCACGCAGATGTCCTTGCACAGCCCTAGGTCGATCCGGGCGCGGATATCGACCGGCTGGCCGGGGTCGACCGGATGCGCGGTCAGCGGCAGGACCAGGTGGTCGTGATACCCCATCTCCAGCACCTCGCCCGAGCGGATGGCCTGCGGGGCGGGCCAGTGCAGCGTCACATGGTCCAGATTGCCCGACCCGGTCCAGTCCAGATGCGGCGGCAGGCCGGTATCGCCGGGGCTGCGCCAATAGGTCTTCCACCCCGGTTCCAGCTGCAGCTCCAGCGCCAGGATGCGCGCGCCTGTCGGATCGGTCCAGCCGGGCAGCAGCCGCGCGCCCTGCAGGCCCGGCGGGAGGGCGTCCGGCGGGGCGGGCACGGTCTGGGCTAGGCTGGCGATGGGCAGCATCAGTGCCCAGATCAGCGTGGGGGCAAGGGGCAGGCGGGGGGCATGAGCCATGCCCTGTCCTAGCCGCCGCCCGGCCGGTCCGGAAAGTCACAATCGCGCGCAGGGGTTGCAACATCCGGGCGCGGCACCGATCTGTCATGAAAAGGAGACATGATGACCAGCACCCCCCGCGACCCTGCCCATGATCACGCCCAACCGGTCCAGAACCTGACCGGCAAGATCCTGATCGCGATGCCCGGCATGAGCGATCCGCGATTCGAGCGGTCGGTGGTGCTGGTCTGCGCGCATTCGGACGAGGGGGCGATGGGACTGGTGCTGAACCGTCCCCTGCCCGAGATCGGCTTTTCCGACCTGCTGGAGCAGCTGGGCATCGAGGCGGACGAGGATGCCCGCCCGATCGAGATCCGCTTTGGCGGCCCGGTCGAGCCGGGGCGCGGCTTCGTGCTGCACAAGGTGGCCGAACACGGGCAGGACCCCGAGGGGCGGCTGCGCATCGGCCAGGCGTTGGCGATGACCACGACGCGCGACATCCTGATGGATCTGGCCCAGGGACAGGGCCCCAAGCCAGCCGTGCTGGCCCTGGGCTATGCGGGCTGGGGGCCGGGACAGCTGGAGACCGAGATGCTGGCCAATGGCTGGCTGACCGGAGAAGGGGCGGACGA
Organism: Paracoccus sp. SCN 68-21; assembly: GCF_001724535.1. Classification (NCBI taxonomy): domain Bacteria; kingdom Pseudomonadati; phylum Pseudomonadota; class Alphaproteobacteria; order Rhodobacterales; family Paracoccaceae; genus Paracoccus; species Paracoccus sp. SCN 68-21. The sequence goes on from NZ_MEES01000008.1 coordinate 17,466, forward strand.
TCTGATCTTCGATCTGTCGCATGCGGACAAGTGGCAGAGGGCGCTGCGGGCGCAAGGGATCGATCCGTCGCTGCTGTCGGCGGCGGCGGGGCGCGCCTGACCAATTGCGTCCCGCGATGACCGGGGGGTTCCACCCCCCGGGCCCCCTGGGGCGGAGGACGCCTTGCCGGTGTTGCGTGCTTGTCGTGCTGGCGCAACGGCCCTGGGGGTCCGGGGGGCGGAGCGCCCCCGGCCACCGCGGGACGCAACTGGTCAGGACAGGTCGGGGAAGAACCGGTCCGACGGGGTGAAGATCTCGCAGCCATCCGCCGTGACGCCGATCGAATGTTCGAACTGCGCCGAGAGCGACTTGTCACGGGTGACCGCCGTCCAGTCATCGGCCAGCACCTTGGTTTCCGGGCGGCCGAGGTTGATCATCGGCTCGATCGTGAAGAACATGCCCTCCTCCAGCACCGGCCCTTTGCCCGCGCGCCCGAAATGCAGCACGTTGGGCGGCGAGTGGAACACCCGCCCGATCCCGTGGCCGCAGAAGTCGCGGACGACGGACATGCGGCGTTCTTCGGCATAGGTCTGGATCGCCGCGCCGATATCGCCGAAGGTCGCGCCGGGACGCACGGCCTCGATCCCCTTCATCAGCGCGTCATGGGTCACCTGCAGCAGCCGCTGCGCCTTGAGCGAGGGTTTGCCCGCCACGTACATCCGGCTGGTATCGCCGAACCATCCGTCCAGGATCACCGTCACGTCGATGTTCAGGATGTCGCCGTCCTTGAGGCTCTTGTCGCCCGGGATGCCGTGGCACACCACGTGGTTCACGCTGATGCAGCTGGCATGCTGGTATCCGCGATAGCCGATCGTGGCCGATGTCGCGCCCAGTTCCGTCACCCGGTTGCGGATGAAGTCGTCCAGCGCGCCGGTGGTGACGCCCGGTGCGACCATCGGCCCCACCTCGTCCAGGATCCGCGCGGCCAGGGCGCCCGCCGCCCGCATGCCTGCGAAATCCCCGGGCATGTGCAGGCGGATGCCTTCCCTCGTGATACGGCCTTCGTCCATCGCTGATCCTTTCTGTCTGCCGCCCTAGATAGAGACGCGCGCCCACTTGTTCCAGCCCCGCCCGCAGGCATAGATGAGGCGCCACACCCAAGGGAGAGCCCCATGCAGTCCGACAACCCCACAGCCGCCATCCTGGTCATCGGTGACGAGATCCTGTCGGGTCGCACGCGCGAGGGGAACGCCCACCACCTGGCCCAGGTGCTGACCGCCACCGGCATCGACCTCCAGGAGATCCGCGTCGTGGCCGATGACCCCGACCGCATCGTCGATGCGATCCGCGCGCTGGACCGGACGCTGGGGGGCGCCTACGATCTGCTGTTCACCTCGGGCGGGATCGGGCCCACGCATGACGACATCACCGCCGATGCGGTCGCCGCGGCCCATGGCACCACGGTCGAGATCAACGACCACGCCCGCGCCCTGCTGCAGGAACGCTGCGACCGCATGGGGGTCGACCTGAACGAGAACCGCCTGCGCATGGCACGCATCCCCGTGGGCGCCACGCTGATCGACAATGCCGTGTCGGCCGCGCCCGGCTTTTCCATCGGCGCGACCCATGTGATGGCGGGCGTGCCCGAGGTGTTTCGCGCCATGGTCGCTTGGCTGATCCCGCAGCTGCCCGTGGGCCGTCCGGTGCAATCCCTGACCGTTGAGGTCCGCCGCGGCGAAAGCGAGGTGGCCGAGGATCTCAAGGCCGTCGCCGCCGATTACGCCGACCTGTCGCTGGGGTCCTACCCCTTCCGCGACGACACGGGCTGGGGCACGAACCTAGTCGTGCGGGGCCTGGACGCCACCCGCGTCGATCAGGCGATGGCCGCGCTGCGCACGCGCATCGGCCTGTGAGCCGCCCCGACCCCGATCTGGCCGCCGCCTTCGAGGCGACCTGGCCCGCCGCCGAAACCGTCCGCTGCGGCGGCTTCCTGGTCGGGCGCGGCGCAGGCGCGGGCGGGCGTGTCAGCTCGGCCATCGCGGTCGGGCCGTGGACCCAGGCCGATATCGACGCCGCTTGCGCGCAGCACGCCGCTTGGGGCCAACCGCCGCTGTTTCGCGCTTGGGACGACGAGGCGGACCTGATCGCCGCCCTGAGCGCGCGGAGCTTGGCCGCCCATATCCCGACGCTGGTCATGGCCGCGCCAGTCTCTGCGCTGACCGACCGGCCGATCCCCCCGGTCACCGCCTTTGCCATCTGGCCCCCCCTAGCGATCCAGCGCCAGATCTGGGCCGCCGGCAACATCACCCCCGCCCGCCAGGCAGTGATGGACCGCGTGCCCCTGCCCAAGGCCGCCCTGCTGGGCCGCATCCGCGACCGCGCCGCGGGCGCGGGCTTCGTCGCGCTGCACGACCGGACCGCGATGGTCCACGCGGTCGAGGTCCTGCCCGCCTTCCGCCGCCAGGGCCTCGCCGGCTGGATGATGCGCCAGGCCGCCCTCTGGGCGCAGGATCTGGGCGCTACGCGCATCGCCCTCGCCGTCAGCCGTGCGAACACCACGGCCCAGACCACCTATGCCAGCCTCGGCTTCACCACCGCCGGCAGCTACGCCTATTACGGCCCCGCCGCCTGACCCATCGGACCGACCGCGCCCGGACCGCAGGTCCGGGCGCCACCGACGGCCGCGACCCCGGCCCGTCAGGGCCGGTCAGGTGCGGCCGTCCGCCCCCTTGCTCACAGCTCGGTCCGCAGCTCCCACAGGTCGGGGAACAGCACCACGTCCAGCATCCGCCGCAGATAGTTCACCCCCGACGTGCCCCCCGATCCGCGCTTGAAGCCGATGATCCGCTCTACCGTCGTCACATGGTTGAACCGCCAGCGGCGAAAGTAATCCTCGAAATCGACCAGCTTCTCGGCCAGCTCATACAGCTCCCAATACCGCGCCGGATCGCGATAGACCTCGGCCCAGGCCGCGCGCGCCGCCGCGTCCGGCGCATGGGGCGCGTCCAGCGCCGGGCGCGGGGCCACGTCGAACCCCGCCACCCGCAGCCGCCCCAGAACCTCATCATACAGCGACGGCCGACCGGCCTCCTCCCGAAGGGCATCCGCCAGGTCGGGGCGATGCGCATGGGGCGCGATCATCGCCATGTTGCGGTTGCCCGCGACGAATTCGATCATCCGGTACTGATGCGACTGGAACCCGCTGCTTTCGGCCAAAGCGGGGCGAAAGGTCGAATATTCCGACGGCGTCATGGTGCGCAGCACGTCCCAGGCCGAATTCAGCTGCTCCATGATCCGCGCCACGCGGGTCAGCATCTTGAAGGCGGGCCGCAGGTCGCCCGCGGCGATCCGGTCCCGCGCCGCCCCCATCTCCAGCAGGGCCAGCTTCATCCACAATTCAGACGTCTGGTGCTGGATGATGAACAGCATCTCGTCATGCGCATCCGACAGGGGGGCTTGGGCCGTCAGCAGCCGGTCCAGCCCTAGGTAATCGCCATAGGACATGCGCCCGTCGAACGACATGCGGGCGCCTTCTTGTGCAGGGTCGATGGTCATTGCTTCAGTCTGAACCTCTGGATCTTGCCGGTCTGGGTCTTGGGCAGGGCCTCGCAGAACACCACCCGGCGGGGATATTTGAAGGGCGCGATCGCATCCTTCACATGCCGCTGCAACCGCTCCGCGGTCGCGGTGTCGGGCGCCACACCGGGGGCCAGCACGACATGCGCCTCAACGATCTGGCCGCGTTCCGGGTCCGGCGCGCCGATCACCGCGCATTCCAGCACGTCCGCGTGCGCCAGCAGCGCGGCCTCCACATCCGGCCCGGCGATGTTATAGCCCGACGACACGATGATGTCGTCGCAGCGCGCCGCGAAATGGAATCGCCCGTCCTCGTCCTGCCAGAAGGTGTCGCCGGTCAGGTTCCAGCCGTCCTGCACATACTCCGCCTGCCGCGCATCGTTCAGATAGCGGCAGCCCGTGGGCCCGATCACCGCCAGCCGCCCCATCTCTCCGCGCGGCACCTCATGGCCCGCGTCGTCGACGATCCGTGCGCGGTATCCGGTCACGGGCCGCCCGGTACAGCCCGGATGGCTGTCATCCAGCCGGTTTGTCAAAAAGATGTGCAGCATCTCGGTCGCGCCGATCCCGTCCAGCATAGGCTTGCCCGTGCGGTCGTGCCAGTCCTGCCAGATGGGCGCGGGCAGGGTTTCCCCCGCGCTGATCGCCACGCGCAGGCTGGACAGGTCCGCGCCCTGATCCATTGCGCGCAGCATCACCCGATAGGCCGTGGGTGCGGTCACGCAGACCGTGGCACGGTGGCGTTCGATGATCTCGATCAGGTTCGGGGGCGACGCATTCTCCAGCAGCACCGCGCTGGCCCCAAAGCGCAGCGGGAACACCGCCAGCCCGCCCAGCCCGAAGGTGAAGGCCAGCGGCGGCGATCCCACGAAGACATCGTCGGGCGTCACCCCCAGCACCTCGCGCGCATAGCCGTCGGCGATAATCAGCAGGTCGCGGTGGAAATGCATCGTGGCCTTGGGCTCTCCGGTGGACCCCGAGGTCATCCCCAACAACGCCACATCGTCCCGCCCGGTCCGCACGGCGTCGAACCGCACCGGTTTCGTCAGCGCCGCCCGGTCCAGATCGGCGTCGTGATTGGCCGTCCCGTCAAACCCCACGATCGGCACCGCCCCCGCCGCCTGCATCTCGTCCATCAGGCGGGTGTCGCACAGCGCCAGGTCGACCTGCGCCTTGTCGATGATCTGGCGCAGCTCCTTGGCGCGCAGCATGGGCATGGTGTTAACGACCACCGCCCCGGCTTTGGTCGCGGCCAGCCAGCAGGCGACCATCGCGGGGTTGTTCGCCGACCGGATCAGCACCCGGTTGCCGGGCCGCAGCCCGTAATCGGCGACCAGCGCATGGGCCAGCCGGTTGGTCCAGTCCGACAGTTCCTTATAGGTCCGCGCCCGCCCGTTGCCGACCAGGGCGACCCGGTCGCCGAACCCGCGATCGACCATGCGGTCCGTCAGTTCCGCCCCCACGTTCAGCCAGTCGGGATAGTCGAAACCGGCCAGCTCGATCCGCGGCCAGGCGTCCTCTGGGGGCAGGTTGTCGCGCGTAAAGCTGTCCTCGTGCCCGCTTGGTCCCAGCATGACCGTCCCCCTAATCCGGCACCACGGCCGTGGCCTCGATTTCCACCTTGGCGCGGTCCTCGACCAGCGCCACGACCTGCACCAGCGCCATGGCGGGGTAGTGCCGCCCGATCACGTCGCGATAGGCCGCCCCCACCTCGCGCAGCGCGCCAAGGTATTCGTGCTTGTCCGTGACATACCAGGTCAGCCGCACCAGGTGCTGGGGCCCTGCACCGCCCTCGGCCAGGACCGCCACGATGTTCTCCAGCACCTGCCGGACCTGCCCCGCGAAATCGTCGGTCTGAAAGACCTGATCCGCGTCCCAGCCCACCAGCCCGCCTGTAAAGATCATCCGCCCCCGCGCCATGATCCCGTTGGAATAGCCCGAGGCGCGCTTCCACGTCGCCGGATGCAGGGGTTCATGCATGATGCGCCTCCAGAATGGTGCGGATGTCTTCGGGCCATGGGGACGGTGTGAAATCGCGCGCCATCCAGACCACGGTGGCGCGCGCCTCGACCCGATCCTCGGCGCGGATCAGAAAGCGCGCGCTGGTCCGGCCCAGATGCTCGACCGCCAAAGTCCAGTCCAGCCGGTCGCCAAGCCGCGCGGGCTTGCGGAACGCCATCTCCAGCGCGACGGTGGGCATCCCCTGACCCGCCGCCATCATCGGGCCAAACCCATGCCCCACGACCTCCAGGAAGAAGTTCTCCACCATGTGGTTCACCATCTCCGCATAGCGGGGGTAAAAAACGATCCCCGCCGGGTCGCAATGGCAGAATTCGATGGGAATGGTGCGGGTATAGGTCATTTGCCCTCCAGGATGCTGCGGGCGATGACGACGCGCTGCACGTCGCTGGCCCCCTCATAGATGCGCAGGGCGCGGATCTCGCGGTACAGGCTCTCGACCGCCATGCCGGTCCGCACGCCGTCGCCGCCATGCAGCTGCAGGGCCTGGTCGATGACCTCCTGCGCGATCTCGGTGGCGTACAGCTTGGCCATCGCCGCCTCGCGCGTGATGCGGGGCGCGCCCCGGTCTTTGGCCCAGGCTGCGCGATAGACCAGCAGGGCGGCGGCATCGACCTTGACCGCCATGTCGGCCAGATGGCCCTGAACCATCTGCAGCTCGGCCATGGGCGCGCCAAAGATCTGGCGGGACCTCGCCCGCGCCAGGGCCTCGTCCAGCGCCCGACGCGCAAATCCCAAGGCCGCGGCGCCGACCGTGGGCCGGAAATGGTCCAGCACCGTCATGGCGATGCGGAACCCCTGACCCGGCTGGCCGATCAGCGCGTCACCGGGCAGCCGAACCCCGGTCAGCCGCAGATGTGCCAGCGGATGCGGCGCCATCACCGCGATCCGCTCCACGACCTCCAACCCCGGCGTCTCGGCAGGCAGCAGAAAGGCCGACAGCCCCCGCGCACCCGCAGCCTCCCCGGTCCGCGCGACAATGACATAGATATCCGCGATCCCACCGTTCGAGATATAGGTCTTTTCCCCGTCCAGCACCCACCCGTCACCGTCGCGCCGCGCGGTGGTCGCCAGCCGCGCGACGTCGGACCCCGACCCCGGCTCGGTCAGCGCAAAGCCCGAAATCGCCCGCCCCGCCCGCGTCCGCTCCAGCCAGTCCCGCTGCGCCCCGCTGCCGAACAGCGTCACGGCGCCCATGCCCAGCCCCTGCACGGCGAAGGCGAAATCCGCCAGCCCGTCATGGCGCGCCAGCGTCTCCCTGATCACGCACAGCGCGCGCACGTCCAGCGCCTCGCCCCCCGAATGCGCCAGCCAGCCCGCGTCGCCAAGCGCCCGCACCAGCCCCCGGCAGGCCCCGTCCACATCCGCGTGATCCACCGGCAGCGCGCCCGTGGCCCAATCCTCCAGCCCCTGGGCCAGCACCCGATGCCGATCCTCGAAGAACGGCCAATCCAGAAAGCTGCGATCCATCTTCTTCTTCACCCAAATATCCCGGGGTCCGGGGCAGAGCCCCGGTTCCCTCAGTTGCCCTCGAAGACCGGCACCTCTTTGGCGACGAACGCCCGATAGGCCCGTTCGAAATCGCGCGTGCTCATGCAGATGGCCTGGGCCTGCGCCTCGGCCTCGATCGCCTGGTCCAGGCCCATGGTCCATTCCTGCAACAGCTGCGTCTTGGTGATGCCATGCGCCCAGGTGGGCCCCGCCGCGATCGCGCGCGCCAGATCCATTGCCGCCGCAAACACGTCATCATGCAGGCTGTTCCAGAACCCCCACCGCTCGCCCTCCTCGGCGCGTAGCACGCGGCCGGTGTACAGGAGTTCCGCCGCCCGGCCCTGACCCACGATGCGGGGCAGCATCGCGCAGGCGCCCATGTCGCAGCCCGCCAAGCCCACCTTGGTGAACAGGAACGCGGCCTTGGCCGACGGCGCCGCCAGCCGCAGGTCGCTGGCCATCGCCATGATCGCGCCCGCACCGACACACACCCCCTCGACCGCGGCGATCACCGGCTTGCCGCAATGGATCATCGCGCGGACCAGCTCACCCGTCATGCGGGTGAACGCTAGCAACTGGGGCATCTCCATGCCGACGAGCGGGCCGATGATCTCGTGCACATCGCCGCCCGAACAGAAATTCCCGCCATTCGAGGCCAGCACCACCACGTCCACATTCGACGCATGGGCCAGCATGCGAAAACAGGCGCCCAGTTCGGCATAGCTGTCGAAGGTCAGGGGGTTCTTGCGCTCGGGGCGGTTCAGGCGGATCACCGCGATGCGGTCCGTGACTTCCCACAGGAAATGCTCGGGCGCCAGCGCGGCCATGGTGACGGGTTTCATGCGTGCCTCCCGGCGCGGGACAGGATGTCGCGCAGCGCGTCCAGATCGGTTTCGGACAGCTGGCCAAAGATCGCGTCGACCTCGGCCTCGTGGCCCAGGGCCATGGTCTCGAACGCGGCCAGCCCCTCGGGTGTCAGGCGCACGCGGATGCGGCGGCGGTCGCCGTCCTCGGCCTCGCGCCTTACCATGCCGTCCGCCTCCAGCCGGTCCACGACCGCCGTGGCATTGCCGTTCGACACCAGCAGCAGGCGTGACAGCTCGGACATCGTGACCCCGTCCCGCCTGCGCCACAACGCCGCCATGACGTCGAACCGGGGCAGGGTGGTGCCATGCGCGCGGCGAAGATAGTCGCGCAGGCGGTTTTCGGCCCCCCGCGTCACGCCCAGCAGGCGGATCCAGGCCTTCAGCCGGCGCTTGGACAGATCGCTCATGCGCTCTCGCCCCCGTCCAGGACGATGGCTTGGCCGTTCACGCTGGCCGCCGAGGGGGATGCCAGCCACAGCGCGGTGCCCGTGACCTCGGACGGCGCGATCAGCCGCCCCTGCGGGTTCTTGCCCGCCACGGAGGCCACCGCCGCGTCGCGGTCGCGCCCGGTCTTTTCCATGATGTTGGCGATGCTGCGGCGGGTCATGTCGGTGTCCAGATAGCCGGGGCAGATCGCGTTGACGGTGATCTCCTTCTTTGCGACCTCCAGCGCCAGCGACCGCACCAGGCCCATCACCCCATGCTTGCTGGCCGCATAGGGCGCGGCATAGGCCGCCCCGCGCACCCCAGTGATCGAGCAGATCGCGATCATCCGCCCCCCCGGTCCCATCTGCGCCAGCGCCTGCCGAAAGGTCAGGAACACCCCGGTCAGGTTCACCGCGATGATGCGGTTCCAGTGCTCCATCGTGACCTTGCCGAAGGGCGCGGCCTCGGCGATGCCCGCATTGGCGATGACGACCTGACAGGGACCGGCGGCGTCAAAGACCGCGCGCACCTGATCCTCATCGCTGACATCGCCCGGCACGGCGCGGATCAGGCCCCCGGCCACCGCGTCCAGTTTCGCCGCGTCGCGGCCGGTGATGATGACCTCGTGGCCTTGGGCCGCTAAGGCGCGGGCCATGTCGGCGCCGGTGCCGCTGCCGCCGCCGGTGATCAGGATGCGGGTCATGCGCGGATCTCCTCGGCCTGCTTTTCGGCCAGACGGCGGGCCTGATCGCGCCCCGCGTGATAGGGCAGGGGCCAGTCCGCCCCATCGCGCAGGGCCGTTGCCGCATGCAGCGTCCAATAGGGGTCGGCCAGATGCGGCCGCCCGATGGCCACCAGATCGGCGCGCCCCGCCATCAGGATGCCATTGGCCTGATCCGCGTCGGTGATGTTGCCCACCGCCATCGTGGCCAGCCCCGCCTGGTTGCGGATGCGGTCGGAAAACGGCGTCTGGAACATCCGCCCATAGACGGGCCGGGCCAGCGGCGTCGTCTGGCCCGCCGACACGTCGATGATATCCGCCCCCGCCGCGTGAAACGCCTGCGCGATGGCCACCGATTCATCGGGCGTCACGCCGTCATCAGTCCAGTCCGTGGCCGAGATGCGCACCGACATCGGCCTGTCGTCCGGCCAGACGGCGCGCATGGCGGCGAACACCTCCAGCGGCCAGCGCAGGCGGTTCTCCAGGCTGCCGCCATAGTCATCCGTGCGCCTGTTCGACACCGGCGACAGAAAGCCCGACAGCAGATAGCCGTGTGCCGCGTGCAGTTCGATCATGTCGAAGCCCGCCGCTTCGGCCATGCGGGTCGCGGCAACGAATTGCGCGGTCACCGCTTCCATGTCGGCGCGGGTCATCTCCTGCGGCACGGCGTTGCCGTCGGACCAGGGTAGGGGGGATGCCGCCATGATCGGCCAGTTGCCGTCCTCCAGCGGCTGATCCATCCCCTCCCACCCGATGCGGGTGGAACCCTTGCGGCCCGAATGGCCGATCTGGCAGCAGATCTTGGCTGCGGTTTCCGTATGGACGAAATCGGTGATCCGCCGCCACGCTGCCTGATGCTCGGGCGCGTAGAGGCAGGGACAGCCCGGCGTGATGCGGCCCTCTGCGGACACGCAGGTCATCTCGGTGAAGACCAGACCCGCGCCGCCCTTGGCGCGTTCGCCGTAATGGACCAGGTGCCAGTCGGTCGGGCAGCCTTCGCGCGCCTTGTACTGCGCCATGGGCGAGACGACGATGCGATTCCGCAGCGCCATGCCGCGCAGGCGGAAGGGGGCAAAGATCGGCGCCCGGCCCGGCTGGCCGCCGGCCTGTTGTTGGAACCAGTCCTCGGCCTCGCGCACCCAATCGGGGTCGCGCAGGCGCAGGTTCTCATGGCCGATGCGCTGGCTGCGGGTCAGCAGGGAATAGGTGAACTGGATCGGGTCCAGGTCCAGGTAACGCTCGACCTCCTCGAACCATTCCAGGCTGTTGCGGGCCGCCGATTGCAGGCGCAGCACCTCGACCCGGCGTTCCTCCTGATAACGTTGAAAGGCGCGGGGCAGGTCGGGCTCGGAGTGCAGGTAGTCCGCCAGAGCAATGGCGCTGTCGAGCGCCAGCCGCGTCCCCGACCCGATCGAGAAATGCCCCGTCGCCGCCGCATCGCCCATCAGCACCACGTTTTCATGATACCAACGGTCGCAGATGACGCGGGGAAAGTTCATCCAGACGGCAGAGCCGCGCAGATGCGCCGCGTTCGACATCAGGTCATGCCCGCCCAGATGATCCGCAAAGACCGCGCGGCAGGTCTCGACGATCTGCTCCTTGGACATGGCCTCGAAACCCATCGCGTCCCAGGTCTCTTGCGCGCATTCCACGATGAAGGTCGCGGTGTCGGCGTCGAAGGAATAGACATGCGCCCAGAGCCAGCCCTGGGGCGTCTTTTCGAAGATGAAGGTGAAGGCGTCGTCGAATTTTTGTTTCGTGCCAAGCCAGACGAACTTGCAGCGGCGCATGTCGATGTCGGGGCGGAAGACCTCGGCATATTCGCTGCGGACGCGGCTGTTCAGCCCGTCGCAGGCCACGACCAGATCGTAGTCGCGGCGGTAGCTTTCGGCGGTGTCGAATTCGGTGCGGAACTGGAGGTCAACGCCCAGTTCGCGCGCGCGCTCCTGCAGCAGGATCAGCAGCTGCCGCCGCCCGATGCCCGCAAAACCGTGTCCCCCCGACACCTGCCGGTGCCCGTCGCGGATGACCGCGATGTCGTCCCAATAGATGAAGTGGTCGCGGATCGCCTGCGCCGAGGGCGGGTCGTTGCGTTCCAGCCGCGACAGGGCGTCGTCGGACAGCACCACGCCCCAGCCAAAGGTGTCGCCCGCGCCGTTGCGTTCCAGCACGGTCACGTCATGCGACGGATCGCGCAGCTTCATCGAGATCGCGAAATAGAGGCCCGCAGGCCCGCCGCCCAGACAGAGAATCTTCATCCCGTGCCACCTCCTGCGATGCAGGCTGGCACGGGTCCGAAATCATTTCAAGCTTGAAACTTCTGCCGCGATGGAGGCTGCGATCATCGCGGGCACTTCGGGGGCCAGACCCACCGGGTCCAGCCGCGGGCCGGTGAAGCCTGCCTGATCTAGCGCCTGAGGCAGGTCGTCGGTCACATGCTCGGCCCGCAGGGCGAACAGCGGCAGGCTGATGGCGCGGTCCAGACCACGGGCGGCGTCGGCGATGAACGGCTCCTGTTCCACGAAGCCCGCGACCACGCGGGCGAAATGCGGTGCGATGCGGGTGGCCAGCGCCATGGTGATGTCGTGGCTGGCCTGGCCGCGCTGCGAGCCGTGCGCGGACAGCAGCAGGGTCGTGTCGGACAGCGCCCAGCCCTGGGCGTCCGCCGCTTGACGCGCCTTTTCGACGACCAGCGCATCGAGGCCCGGATCGGTGCCAAAGGGGCGCATGATATGCGCGCCCGGCGCGCCGGCCTGGGTCAGGCGGCGGGGCAGTTCGATGCCGGTGAACCAGCCTTCGGCCATGAACATCGGATAGATGATGCAGTCGCTGCGGCAGGTGCGGGGCAGGGCGTCGGGGTCGGCGAGCGTCGCGCCCATGACCTCGACGCCCGGCGCGTGGGCGGCGACCTGGGCGGCCAAAGCTTCGATGGCTTGCTGTTGGGGGGCGGGGTCGCCGGGTTGGCCATGCGAGACGATGACGGCACGCGACAGGATCTGCGGTTGATCGGCGTCGTGGAAGTACTGCGCCAGGGCATCGGGCATGGGGAATTCTGCCAGGGCGCGGGCGCGGGCATCGGCCGACATCTTGCGAGCGGTCTTTTCGATGATGCGGGGGATCTTGTGGTCGGGCTGTTCGGCCATGAAATCGCCCAGATACCAGCGGATGAAGGTGAAGCAGATCACGTCCTCCAGTGCCTGGACCTGAGGATCGCGCTTGATGCCCTGTTTCGTCAGCATGCGGCGGGCATCGGCAATGTCGTCGTCGTCATAGCCCGCATCGGCCATGATGCCCGCGATGCGGTCGGCATGGCGGCGTCCCTGTTCCTGGCGCCACGCGAGATAGCCGGGGCGGTTCATCGGATAGTCGGCCCGTGGAAGCAGCCAGCGTTCGACATGCTGGCCGCGACAAGCGATGCGTAGCGCGTCCGAGGCATCCGGGAACAGGCGCTGCTGTTCCGCGGTCATGCGCTGGCCATAGAGCAGGTTCGCGGGCTGGCCGTCATCCAGGTTCGGGTCCTGGGCATTGGCGGCGTCGATGGCGGTGAAGGCGTGGTCGAGGCGGGTCATCGCGGGCTCCGGCTGGTTTTGGCGAGTGTGCGCGGGGGGCGCGTGGGTGGCAAGCGGGCAAGGGGGGCGCTGCCCCCCGTCCTGCGGACTCCCCCCGGGATATTTTTCTGAAGAAGAAGGGTCAGGGGAGGGTGAAGAGGTCGGGGATGTCGGTGTGATCGTCGAGCATGATTTTTGCCGCGAGGTCGGCGATGAGGGGGGCCATGCCGAAGCCGATCTTGAAGCCGCCATTGGCGATCAGGTGGCCCGGGCGGCCGGGCCAGGGCGCCAGGATCGGCGCGCGCGAGCGGGCGCGGGGGCGCAGGCCGGCCCAGATGTTGAGGATGGGCGCTTGTGCCAGTGTGGGGCAGAGGGCGGTGGCGCGGGTCAGGAGGGTCTGGGCCTGATCGTCGGGGCCGGGGTGGTCCCAGGTGTTTTCCGAGGTCGAGCCGATGGCCGTGGTACCGTCGGCATGGGGCACGATGTGCAGCCCGTCGGCAAAGACCTGGGGGCCGTCGGGGGCGGCGTGGGACAGGAGCAGCGACTGGCCCTTGACCCCCTGGCCGATCCTGCGGTCCAGCGCGCTGTTCAGCGCCATCAGGCCGGGTGTGCCGGTGGCCCAGAGCGTGGGGGCATGGTCGTCGGGGGCGGGGGTGTGTTCGTGGATCTGGCCGCCCCCGGCGCGGATCGCCGTGGCCAGCGCCAGCAGGGCGGCGCGGGGGTTCAGGCGGGCGGTCAGGCCATCGGTCAGCCACAGGCCGGTGGGGCTGGGCGGGATCAGCGGGCCCTGGGGGTCGCGGGTCAGGGTCATGCCCATGGCGGCGGGCCAGTGGCGGGCGGCGGCCTCGATCCGGGCGGGCAGGCGGGCGGCGGTTTCCATGTCGGGCACGGGTTGCAGCCGGCCGGTGCGGGCATAGCCGGTGGGCAGGCCGGACGCCTGTTCGGCGCTGGCCCAGAAGGCGGGCGCGGCCAGCAGGCTGTCCAGCTGCAGCTGTTTTTTGGTGTTCCAGGGGTCGGGCGCGTGGGGGGCCAGGGCGCCGACATGGCCGCCGGAGGAGCCTGCGCCGATGGTCGCGGCCTCGAACACGGTGACCTGCGCGCCGCGCCGGATCAGCGCCCAGGCCGCGGCCAGCCCGAAGACGCCGCCGCCCGCCACATGGATCACCCTTGCCAAAGCCGCGCCCTTTCCCGACAGATGCATCATGAGCGACCTAACCCATCCCCGCCCCGATGACGAGCCTGCGCTGGACTGGCGCGACGGCAGCGTTCCCGTGTCGCAGCGGTTCGACGACCCTTATTTCAGCCTGTCCGGCGGGCTGGAGGAGACGCGGCATGTCTTTCTGGCCGGCAACGATCTGCCCGCGCGCCTGACCTCGGGGTTCCACGTGGCCGAAACCGGGTTCGGCACCGGGCTGAACGCGCTGGCCTTGGCGCAGGTGGCGCAGGTGCCGGTGCGGATGACCAGTTTCGAGGCCTTTCCGATGAGCCGGGCGCAGCTGGAGCAGGCCCATGCGGCCTTCCCCGAACTGGCCGATCTGGCGGCAGCGCTGCGGGGCGGCTGGGGGCAGGGGGTGATCCGGCTGGGTCAGGTGGCGCTGACCGTGGTGCTAGGGGATGTGCGCCAGACCCTGCCTGCCTGGGGGCAGGCGGCGGATGCGTGGTTTCTGGACGGCTTCTCTCCGGCCAAGAACCCGCAGATGTGGGGGGCGGATGTGATGGCGCAGGTCGCCGCCCATACGGTGCCGGGGGGCACATTCGCGACCTATACCGCAGCGGGCCATGTGCGCGGCGCCCTGGCCGAGGCGGGTTTTGCGGTCACCCGCAGCCCCGGTTTCGGGCGCAAACGGCACATGAGCCGGGGGGTTCTGACCGGCTGATCGGGCGCGCCACTGGCAATCAGGCGGCAGAGCGCCTATCTGCCAGAACCGGACAGCCGTGGCCGCGCGCCCCTGCCCCTCAACAGACCCCACAGGAGAGACGCATGGCCGCGATCATCGACATCGACCATCTGTCGAAGCAATACGGCAGCGGCACCAAGGCCCTGGACGACGTGACCCTGACCATCGACGAGGGCGAGATCATCGCCCTTCTGGGCCCGAACGGCGCGGGCAAGACGACGCTGATCTCGATCATCTGCGGGCTGGTCACGCCCACCGGCGGCACGGTCCGCGTGGGCGGGCACGACATCCGCACCGACTGGCGCGCCGCGCGCAAGCTGATCGGCCTGGTCCCCCAGGAGATCGCGCTGGAGCCCTTCGAAAAGGTGATCAACTGCGTCCGCTTTACCCGCGGATTGTACGGCATGCCCCCAAATGAGGCCTATATCGAACGCATCCTGCGCGCCCTGGCCCTGTGGGACAAGCGCGACGCCGCCACGCGAGAGCTGTCGGGCGGCATGAAGCGCCGGGTGCTGATCGCCAAGGCGTTGTCGCATGAACCCAAGGTGCTGTTTCTGGACGAACCCACCGCCGGCGTCGATGTCGCGCTGCGCCGCGAGATGTGGGAGGTCGTGGGCGATCTGCGCCGCGAGGGCGTGACCATCATCCTGACCACGCATTATCTGGAGGAGGCCGAGGAGATGGCCGACCGTATCGGCGTCATCGCCAAGGGCCGCCTGCTGCTGGTCAAGCCCACGGCCGAGCTGATGGGCGATTTCGGCAAGAAGACCCTGTCGATCGACCTGGACCAGCCGCTGGCGGCGATCCCCGACGATCTGGCCGGGCGCGGCCTGACCCTGGCGGCGGACGGGCGGCGTCTGTCGTTTGAATACGACACGCGGGCCGAACGCACCGGCATCGCGCGGCTGCTGGGCGATCTGGCGGCGCGCGGCATCACGGTGCGCGACGTGTCCACCCGGCAATCCAGCCTGGAGGACGTGTTCCTCTCCCTTGTTTCGGAGGACGCGGCATGACCGGTCTGAACTGGCCCGGCATCCGGGCGATCTTTCACCACGAGATGATGCGCTTTTTCCGCACCATCTGGCAGTCGCTGGCATCGCCGGTGCTGTCGACGGTGCTGTATTTCGTGGTCTTCGGCGCGGCCATCGGCGGGCGCATCCAGTCGGTCGAGGGGGTCGAATACGCGGCCTTCATCGTGCCCGGCCTGATGATGCTGACCGTGCTGCAGCAGGCCGTCAGCAATGCCAGCTTTGGCATCTATTTCCCGAAATTCAGCGGCACGATCTATGAATACCTGGTGTCCCCCGTCGGCTGGATCGAGGTCACGATGGGCTTCGTCGGCGCCGCCGCCGCCAAGGCGATCCTGATCGCGCTGGTGATCCTGCTGACCAGTTTTGCCTTTGTGGGGGTGCATATCCTGCACCCGTTCTGGATGGTCGGGTTCCTGGTGCTGTCCTCGGTCGCGTTCAGCCTGCTGGGCTTCATCATCGGGCTGTGGGCAAAATCGTTCGAACAGCTGCAGATCGTGCCGATGATGGTCATCATGCCGCTGGTGTTTCTGGGCGGGGCCTTCTACTCGGCCAGCATGCTGCCGCCCTTCTGGGAGGGGGTCGCGAAACTGAACCCCGTCCTCTACCTGATCTCGGGGTTCCGCTGGTCGTTCTTCGGGCTGGCCGACGTGCCGGTGGGCGTGTCGCTGGTCGCGGTGGGCATCATGGTGATCGTCTGCCTGGCCATCATCCGGCGCATCTTTGCGACCGGCTGGCGGCTGCGCGACTAGGGGCGGATGCTGTCGCAGATGCGCGCCTGCGGGTCCAGACGGACGTAGTCGCGGGCGCTGATCACCTGCATCTCCATCGACCGGTTCCAGCCGCCGAACCACCGGTCGCGGATGCCGCCGCGATAATAGTTGCCCATGATCTGATCGACATAGGGCGGGATGATCTGGGTGTTGGGGATGCGCGGGGCATGGAACCCGATCCGCGCATGCGGCCCCAGACAGGCGTTCGGCATGGTCGTCAGGATCGTGCAGGCCGACCGGCAATAGCCGCGGATGCGCACCGTGCGGCCCGAGGATTCCAGCTCCTGCCGGGTCTGGACCATCTGCAGCACGTTGCCGCCCCGGTGGTTCCAGACGTCGATAAACTGGCCCGCGCGCTGGATGCCCTGCGGCTGCTGGGACAAGGCGGGGCTGGCGGCCGTCAGCGCGGCGATCAGGATCAGGGCAAGGCGGCGGGCTGTTCTCATGGCGACATCTGGTCCTTTTTCGGGCCCGGGGTGAAATCACGTTCCAGCGACGGACCACGCGGGCTGCTGCTGAAACGCGCTGCGGGTTGAACCGGTTGCGGGGTGGCGGCGTTGGCGATGCGAACCCTTATTGGAGACGCCCCCATGTTCCGACTGCTCAAGCTGTTTGCCATCTTCAAGATCGTCCGCCGCTTCATGGGCCGCCGCTGAGCGCGGCCTGACGGCGGAACGGTCTTTCCCCGCGCCCGCGAATCGCATATCTGCGGGCGATGCAGCAGAATCCGCCCGACATCCGCCCCGACCTTGCCCGTGCCCGCGTTCCCGATGACCGTCGCGAGGGACAGCCGACCATCGGCATGGTGTCCTTGGGCTGCCCCAAGGCGCTGGTCGACAGCGAACGCATCCTGACCCGCCTGCGGGCCGAGGGCTATGCGATCAGCGCCGACTATCACGGCGCGGATGCCGTGGTCGTCAACACCTGCGGGTTTCTGGACAGCGCCAAGGCCGAATCGCTCGACGCCATCGGAGAGGCGCTGCGCGAGAACGGCCGCGTAATCGTCACCGGGTGCTTGGGCGCCGAGCCCGACTATATCACCGGCGCGCATCCCAAGGTTCTGGCCGTCACCGGCCCGCATCAATACGAACAGGTGCTGGACGCGGTGCACCGCGCCGTCCCGCCGCAGCCCGACCCGTTCATCGACCTGCTGCCGGCCAGCGGGGTCAGCCTGACGCCGCGCCATTACAGCTATCTGAAGATCTCGGAAGGCTGCAATCACAAGTGCAAGTTCTGCATCATTCCCGACATGCGCGGCCGTCTGGTCAGCCGCCCGGCCCATGCCGTGGTGCGCGAGGCCGAAAAGCTGGTGCAGGCCGGGGTGCGCGAACTGCTGGTGATTTCGCAGGACACCAGCGCCTATGGCCTGGACCGCAAGCACGACACCGAACGCGGGCATCGCGCGCATATCACCGATCTGGCGCGTGATCTGGGCTCGCTTGGCGCCTGGGTGCGGTTGCATTACGTCTATCCCTATCCGCATGTGCGCGACCTGATCCCGCTGATGGCGGCCCATTCTGAATCCGGGGGCCTGGTGCTGCCCTATCTGGACATCCCGTTCCAGCATGCCCATCCCGACGTGCTGCGCCGCATGGCCCGCCCGGCGGCGGCGGCGAAGACCCTGGACGAGATCGCCGCATGGCGGGCGGTCTGCCCGGAGATCACCCTGCGCTCGACCTTCATCGTGGGCTATCCCGGAGAGACCGAGGCAGAGTTCCAGACCCTTCTGGACTGGCTGGACGAGGCGCAGCTGGATCGCGTGGGCGCCTTTCAGTACGAAAACGTGCGTGGCGCGCGCGCCAACGACCTGCCGGACCATGTCGACCCGGAGGTCAAGCAGGACCGCTATGACCGCTTCATGGAAAAGGCCCAGGCCATCAGCGCCGCCAAGCTGGAGGCCAAGGTCGGCACCCGGATGCAGGTGATCGTCGATGAGGTCGATGCGGATGGCGCCACCTGCCGGACCAAGGCCGATGCGCCTGAAATCGACGGTAACCTGTTCATCGATCAGGGGTTTGACGCGCTGAAGCCGGGCGATATGGTGGACGTGATCGTGGATGAGGCGGGCGAGTATGACCTTTGGGGACGCATCGATGGACCGGCTGCTGACCACGCTGGCGATCAGCCCGGCCTTTGACCCCGAAGGCCAGCCGCGCAAGCCCGGCGCGCTGTGCATCGGCGCGCAGAAGGCCGGGACCAGCTGGCTGGCGCAGATGCTGGGCCAGCACCCGCAGGTCTGGATACCGCCCTTCAAGGAGGTGCAGTATTTCAACCACCTGCACATCCCCGAACACCGCCGCTGGATCGCCTGGCACTATCGCAACAAGCCGCAGGAGATCCGCGACCGCCACAAGATGCGCAAGGTCGATCTGGTGCCCGAACTGGACGCCTATCTGACCGCCATCACCAGCGGCAAGATGTTCCACAACCAGTGGTACAAGCGCGTCTTCGCCCCCGCGCCCGAACACGCGATGCCGATGGATTTCACTCCCGAATATTCCGGCCTGCCCGACGAGGGGGTGCAGGCGGTCCATGACCTGCTGCCCAAGGCGCGCGTGATCTATCTGATCCGCCACCCGGTCGATCGGGCCATATCCCAGCTGCGCATGAACCTGCGCCGCGAAAAGCGCACGCCCGCGACGGAGGCCGACTGGCTGGCCGAGGTCGCGAACCCCATCCTGGACGAACGCGGCGATTACGCCACCTATCTGCCGCGCTGGCTGAAGCGCTATCCCGACATGCTGGTCCTGCCCTTCGGGCAGATCGCGCGGGCCCCCCACAAGGTCATGGACGCGGTCGAGGCGCATCTGGGGCTGGGCCCCTGCTTTTACGGCAACCTGAGGCAAAAGGTCTTTGCCAATCCCGACGGGCCGATGCCGCCCCCCGCGGCCGTGGCCGCACTGGAGGCCCGGCTGGCCCCGCAGATGGACGCGCTGCGCGACATCATGGGCGCCGATTTCGCCGACGAAGTGCGCTGATCTTCCATCGGACGCCCGTTTCCCTTACAAAGCGGCAAATTCACAGGAGTTTCCGATGGCGTCCTATCAGTTCGTATACCACATGGACGGCGTGTCCAAAACCTATCCCGGCGGCAAGAAGGTGTTCGAGAACATCAAGCTGAACTTTCTGCCGGGCGTCAAGATCGGCGTCGTCGGCGTCAACGGATCGGGCAAATCCAGCCTGATGCGCGTGATGGCCGGCATCGACAAGGATTTCACCGGCGAGGCCTGGGCCGCCAAGGGCGCGACCGTGGGCTATCTGCCGCAGGAGCCGCAGCTGGACGAATCCCTGGACGTGCGCGGCAACGTGATGCTGGGCGTCGCGGCCAAGCAGGCCAAGCTGGACCGCTATAACCAGCTGGCGATGAACTATTCGGATGAGACCGCCGAGGAGATGTCGGCCCTGCAGGACCAGATCGACGCCGAGAACCTGTGGGACCTGGACAGCCAGGTCGATGTCGCGATGGAGGCCCTGCGCTGCCCGCCCGACGACGCCGATGTCAGCACCCTGTCGGGCGGCGAACGCCGCCGGGTGGCGCTGTGCAAGCTGCTGCTTGAGGCGCCGGACATGCTGCTCTTGGACGAACCGACCAACCACCTGGACGCGGAAACCATCGCCTGGCTGCAAAAGCACCTGATCGAATACAAGGGCACGATCCTGACCGTGACCCACGACCGTTATTTCCTGGACGACATCACCACCTGGATCCTGGAGCTGGAGCGCGGCCGCGGCATCCCGCATGAGGGCAACTATTCGTCCTGGCTGGAGGCCAAGGCCAAGCGCGTCGCTCAGGAGGCCCGCGAGGACAAGTCCAAGCAGAAGGTCCTGGAAAAGGAACTGGAATGGATCCGCGCCGGTGCCAAGGCCCGTCAGGCCAAGCAGAAGGCCCGCGTCAACGCCTATAACGAGATGGCCAACAAGACCGAGAAAGAGCGCATCACCAGCGCCCAGATCATCATCCCGAACGGCGAACGCCTGGGCGGCAAGGTGATCGAGGTCACCGGCCTGAAAAAGGCCATGGGCGACAAGCTGCTGATCGAGAACCTGGACTTCATCATCCCCCCCGGCGGCATCGTCGGCGTGATCGGTCCGAACGGCGCGGGCAAGTCGACCCTGTTCCGCATGCTGACCGGCCAGGAGCAGCCCGACGAGGGCACGATCACCCTGGGCGACACGGTGCAGCTGTCCTATGTCGACCAGTCGCGCGACGCGCTGGGCGATGACAAGAACGTCTGGGAGGAGATCAGCGGCGGCGCCGAGCTGATCGCGCTGGGCGATGCGACGATGAACAGCCGCGCCTATTGCAGCGCTTTCAATTTCAAGGGCAGCGACCAGCAGAAGAAGGTCGGCACCCTGTCGGGCGGTGAACGCAACCGCGTCCACATGGCGAAACTGCTGAAATCGGGCGGCAACGTGCTGCTGCTGGACGAACCGACCAACGACCTGGACGTGGAGACCCTGCAGGCACTGGAGGCGGCGCTGGACGACTTTGCGGGCTGCGCGGTGATCATCAGCCACGACCGCTTTTTCCTGGACCGTCTGTGCACGCACATTCTGGCCTTCGAGGGCGATGCCCATGTCGAATGGTTCGAAGGCAACTTCGAGGCCTATGAGCAGGACAAGATCCGCCGTCTGGGCCCGGATTCGGTCAACCCCAAGCGCGTGAAATACAAGAAGTTCACGCGCTGATCGCATGATCCCGCTGCGCCCGGTGCGCAGCGGGAAATCCGATGCTGGCCTGTTCTGGTCGGGGGGGCCTTTCCTGAAAGCTTTAGGGACAGGGTGCGTTGACGCATTCGTGAATTGTCCGTAATCCGAATTTCCACCTGTGTTTCGGATTATGGCAATGAAAATTAGGTCTTTTTTTACGACTTCCGTTCTGGCGGCGCTGGTGGCCGGTGCGTCATTGGCGCAGGATGCGGCGTTGCCCGACGCGGCGCCAACCCTACGCACGACGCTCTATGTCGCATCGGGATCGGCGCGGGCCGACGGTCCGTTCGAGAATGACGACACGCCCTTTGCGATCGGCATCATGGCCCAGGCACCCGACAGCCGACTGATCTTCGGCGCGGATCTGGGGCGCGAGGGAACGTTCCTCGATTCGACCTGGCGACAGAGCGAGGCCATCAAGCAGGGCACCTCGGTGAACCTGCTTGTCGGGGGGAACCTGCTGGATGCAGGCCCGTGGAAGGCAGATGCCGCTGCGCTGCTGGGGGTTCGGACGGCCTCCGCGGATTGCGCGGATTCCTATCTGGGCTATCAATGCTATGCCGATACCCCGCCCAGCACCGAATACGAGGCGAACTTCGGCGCGCTGGTGACGGTGAGCTATTCGCGCATGGCCCTGGGCATCCGCGCGACCGGCGAAAGCACCCAGATCGTCGCGGGCCTGCGGTTCTGACAGTGCGGCGCCCATGAAAAAAGCGGCCCCTGGGGGGCCGCTTTCGGTCGGTGGTTCGGCAGGGATCAGAAGCGGAACGAGGCGCGCAGCTGGATCATGTCGGTGTCCAGGTCGGCGCCGGACACGTCCAGCACGTCGTCAAAGTCCTGGCGGGTGTATTCCGCGCCGACCACGAAACGCTCGGTCACCTTGAAGTCGGCGCCCAGGCCATAGGTCACGGCCGTCTCGGACAGATCGCCGCCGTCGATATGCGCGGCGCCCAGGCTGACATAGGGCATGAAGCGGCCCAGGTCGTAGCCGGCGCGGCCGCGCAGGCGGACCAGGTCGGC
This sequence comes from Paracoccus sp. SCN 68-21, assembly GCF_001724535.1. Classification (NCBI taxonomy): domain Bacteria; kingdom Pseudomonadati; phylum Pseudomonadota; class Alphaproteobacteria; order Rhodobacterales; family Paracoccaceae; genus Paracoccus; species Paracoccus sp. SCN 68-21. The sequence goes on from NZ_MEES01000008.1 coordinate 39,522, forward strand.
ATTGTCGCTGTTGTCCAGGTTGATGCGGTTATAGTCCAGCTCTCCGCCCAGGACGAACTGGCCGAAGTCGCGGTTGTAACCGGCATGCAGACCATAGGCGTCGAAGTCGTCCGACACGGACTCGCCGCCGAAGGACAGCTCGGCATCGCCCTGGCCGTACTGCAGACCGGCATAGAAGCCCGTCCAGTCCGACACCGGGGTGACGACCGGCGCCACGACCGGGGCGGGCGCGCTCTCGACCACGGGGGCGACATAGCCTCCGGCATGGGCGGCACCCGACACGAGAACGGCGGCGACGGCGGCGGGAATGAATTTCATCTTGGATCTCCAGATCAGCGGTTGTCCGTCTGATCTAGGGCAGGGGCCCGGCGGGTGAAACCGACTGAACCTGTCTGTCTGATCCGTCGTGTCGCAGGGGCAACCACGGCGCCGTGAGCGGATGTGAGCATGCCGCCACGGTCATTCGCGCAGGGCCCGCCCGGGCAGGCGCGGGGCGATGCGGCCCCGATCACGGCATGCGCCGAACGCAGGCATCGCCCGCCCGGCGGTGCGAAAAATCCGTGCACCGGGGGTTGCCGGGGTGCCGCGCATGCGGCCCGGTCCGCGGCGTCCGTGGCGCGATTACAAGGGCTTGGCCGTTGCGCTCAGGACATGACCTGCCGGGCCCCGCCGCAGCGGGTGCGGGTCGCGGGCGTCACCGTCGCGGGCGGCGCGACGCTGTCCGGGGCGGCGATGACGGGCGGCGCGGCGGGGGTCTGCTGTGCCAGGGCGGGCAGCGGCGACAGCGCCAGGGCAAGGGCGGCGATCAGGCGGGGCATGGGATCTCCTTTCCGATGGACCCAAACAGGGTGCGCCCGAATCGCCCGGGGACCAAACGGAAACTGCGCCTCAGCGGGTCTTGCCGGAAAAACCGGGCGGCCTGCGGGCGATCCAGGCCCAGAAGGGGGCAAGGTCGGGATGGGCGCGCAGCGCCTCGACGGTGTTGACGCTGCGAGCCAGCTCGGTCTCGCGCAGGGTCTTGTGGATCGTCTTGTGGCAGATGTGGTGCAGAAGGACCGTGGGCCCGCCCTTGCCGCCGCGCAGCTTGGGGATCAGGTGATGGCGGCTTTGCGGGACATCCGCCGGAATGGGCCGCAGGCACAGGGGGCAGACGGGGTCCGGCCCCTCGACGTCCTCGCGCAGGGGGGCTGACGCCATCGTGACCAGAGGGTCGTGGTATCGCGGTTTACGCATATGTCGGCCTCGCGTTACGCCATGGGGCATCTGACCCCAGCCCCGCCGAAAGGACAAGCCATGCCGACCCGCCGCACCCTCCTGGCCTCGGCCGCAGCCTTCGCAGCCCTGCCGGCCCTGGCGCAGCAGCGCGACAACCCCATGCCCGAGGACATGCGCCGCGCGCTGGAGCGCGAGCCGACCGCCCCGGTCCTGGGCAACCCCCAGGGCAACATCACGCTGACCGAATTCTTTGATTACAACTGTCCGCATTGCAAGACGATGCTGCCGCTGATGTCAGAGCTTGTCCGGTCGGACCCGCAGCTGCGCGTCGTCTATCGCGAATGGCCGGTCTTTGGTCCGGGTTCGGAATTCGCCGCCCGCGCGTCGCTGGCCACGCTGCCCATGGGGCAATACTGGCGGTTCCACGCGGGACTGCTGTCCATGCGCAGCCGCGCCGAGCCCGCGACCGTCATGCGGGTCGCCCGCGACCTGGGCCTGGACGAGGCCGATCTGCGCCGCCGCATGGACGCCCCCGAGATCGAGCGCCACATCACCATGAGCCACCTGCTGGCCGATCACATGGGGCTGATGGGCACGCCGACCTTCATCTGCGGGGACGAGGCGACCTTTGGCGCGATGACGCTGGAGGAGCTGCGCGCGCTGGTCGCGCGGGGCCGTCAGACGATGGGCGTCTGAGGGTCGTCCTCGCGCAGGCCCCAGGCCGCGTCCTGCATCTCGCGCAGGCGGGAGGCGGTGCGTTCGAACTCAAAGCTGCCCTCGCCTTCGTTATACAGCTGTTCGGGCTGGTCGGCGCCGCTGGCGATCAGCCGCACCCGCGCCTCATAAAGCGCGTCGATCAACGTCACGAACCGCTTGGCCTCGTTGTAGTTCGAGGCCGACAGGCGCGGCACCCCGTCGATCAGCAGCACATCGACCGCCCGCGCCACCGCCAGGTAATCGGCCGGGCCCAGGGGCTTGCCGCACAGATCCCAGAACCCCGACCGCGCCACGCGCCCGACATGGGCGGGCAGGGTGACCGCACGCCCCTGCACCTGCAGCGTCAGGGGCGTGGGCGTGGCGCCCCCGGTCAATTCGTCCCAGGCCGCGTCCAGCGCCGCGCGGGCCTGGGCATCGGCGGGCGCGAACCAGACCGGGCCGCCCTGACGGTTCTGACGATAGTCGGTCTGGCTGTCCAGGCAGGTCACCTCCATCCGCTCGCGGATCAGCGCGATGAAGGGCAGGAACAGCTGCCGGTTCAGGCCATGCTTGTACAGATCCTCAGGCACGCGGTTCGAGGTCGTGACAACCGTCACCCCCTGGTCGAACAGCACCTGGAACAGCCGCCCCACGATCATCGCATCGGCGATGTCGGTGATCTGCATCTCGTCAAAGCACAAAAGGCGGGTCTGCGCGGCCACGGCCTCGGCCACGGGGCGGACGGTGTCCTGTTCGCCCCGGCCCCGGGCGGCGTGCAGACCGGCCTGAATTTCCTGCATGAATTCGTGGAAATGCACACGCCTGCAGGGGATGTCGCCCGCCGCATCGGCCATCAGGTCCATCAGCATGGATTTCCCGCGTCCCACGCCGCCCCACAGATACAGGCCCTTGACCACCGGCGCGGGGTCCGGGCTGCCTACGCCCAGAAACGCCCGCCAGGCCGATTTGCGCGGCGCGGGGGCCGCGGCCATCTGGTCCAGCACGCGGTCCATCTGCGGCAGGATCGCTTGCTGCGCGGGGTCCGCCCGCAGCGCGCCCGACGCGACGCGCTGGTGATAGAGATCGGTGACCCGGCCCATGGCATGCCTCTTTTCGCGTGACCGCCGCACCCCTGCCACAGCGCCCCCCGCCGCCGCAAGGGGGCTGCGCCCTTGACCGGCCCCGCGCGCCCGTGCCACCCCGGACCCGTCCCCCAGCACCTTGAGGTTGCGATGTCCGACCCCTCCGTCCTTTATGTCATGGCCGCCGAGCCGGAATACGGCCCCGCGCTTCGCGCCCGCATCACGCCGCTGATCACCGGCATCGGCCCGATCGAGGCCGCCGTCCAGCTGACCGCCGCGCTGGCCGCGATGGCCGAGCGCCCCCGCCTGATCGTGTCGCTGGGATCGGCCGGGTCGGCGCGGCTGGCCCAGACCCAGGTCTATCAGGTGGGCGCCGTCGCCTGGCGCGACATGGATGCCAGCGCGCTGGGGTTCGCGCGCGGCTGCACGCCGCTGCTGGATCTGCCGCGGGTGGTCCCGCTGCCGCACCGCATTCCCGGCCTGCCGGTGGCCAGCCTGTCGACCGGCGCCAACATCGTCAGCGGCCCCGCCTATACCGCGATCGAGGAGGACATGGTCGACATGGAGACTTTCGCCCATCTGCGCGCGGCGCAGCATTTCGGCATTCCCCTGATCGGCCTGCGCGGCATTTCCGATGGCGCCGAAGATCTGCGCGGCCTGTCCGACTGGACGCAATACCTGGAGGTGATCGACGGCCGGCTGGCCCAGGCCGTGGACCTTCTGCGGGACGCGCTGGCCGGGGGCGCGCTGAGGCTGTGACAGGGCGCGCGCTTGTCCTTGGGGCGGCGGACCCCTAAACCGGGGCGGCAACACAAAGTGGCAGGACCCATGGCACGCGGCGCAAGCAATCTGGAAGACCGGCCCACCAGCCGACGGGTGGGGGCGCTGAGCGCGCTGTGGCCCTTTGTGCGGCCCTATCGCTTGCAGATGCTGCTGGCGCTGGTGGCGCTGGTGGTGACTTCGGGGATCAGCCTGATCCTGCCGCTGGCCGCGCGCCGCGTGGTCGACAATTTCGACGACGGCGCGGGGCTCTTGGACCAGTATTTCGGCGCCGCGCTGCTGATCGTGGCGGCGCTGGCCCTGGGCACGGCGGCGCGGTATTTCTTTGTCACGCGGCTGGGCGAGCGGGTCGTGGCCGATATCCGCAAGGCCGTCTATGCCCGCGTCATCACCCTGTCGCCCGCCTTCTTCGAACGGGTGATGACCGGAGAGATCCTGTCGCGCATCACCACCGACACCACGCTGATCCAATCGGTGGTGGGGTCGTCGCTGTCCATTGCGCTGCGCAACATGCTGATCCTGGCGGGGGGGCTGGCGATGCTGGCCTGGACCTCGGTCAAGCTGATGGGGCTGGTGCTGCTGATCGTGCCCGCCATCCTGATCCCGATCATCGTGCTGGGCCGCCGCCTGCGCAGCCTGTCGCGCGCCAACCAGGACTGGATCGCGGCGTCATCCGGCACCGCATCCGAGACGCTGCTGGCCGCCCAGACCATCCAGGCTTATACCGCCGAGGCGCGCAGCATGGCGCGGTTCGACGACGTGACCGAACAATCCTATCGCGTCGCCCGCACCCGCATTGGCACCCGGGCGGTGATGACCGCCATCGTGATCTTCCTGATCTTCGGCGGGGTGATCGGGGTTCTGTGGGTGGGCGCGCGCGACGTGCAGAACGGGGTGATGACGGCGGGGCAGCTGGTCCAGTTCGTGATCTACGCCATCCTGGTCGCCAGCGCCGCCGGCGCCCTCTCTGAGATCTGGGGAGAGCTGCAGCGTGCGGCAGGCGCCACCGAACGCCTGGCCGAGCTGCTGTCGGCCCAGGACACGTTGACCGACCCTCCGATGCCCGTGCCCCTGCCGGCGCCGCTGCGCGGTCAGATCGGGTTTCACGGGGTGGGGTTCAATTTCCCGTCGCGCCCCGATGTCCCGGCCCTGCACGGCTTCGACCTGACCATCCGGCCGGGCGAGACCGTGGCGCTGGTCGGCCCGTCAGGCGCGGGCAAGACCACCGTGATCCAGCTGATCCAGCGGTTCTGGGACCCGCAATCGGGGCAGGTCACGCTGGACGGGATCGATCTGCGCGATCTGGCGCGGGTCGATCTGCGCAGCCGCATCGCCCTGGTGCCGCAGGACCCGGTGATCTTTGCCGCATCGGCGGCCGAGAACATCCGCCTGGGGCGGCCCGACGCCTCTGACGCGCAGGTGCAGGCGGCGGCGCGGGCGGCCCATGCGCATGACTTCATCGCGGCGCTGCCGCAGGGCTATGACACGGCCCTGGGCGAACGCGGCGTGATGCTGTCGGGCGGTCAGCGCCAGCGCGTGGCCATTGCCCGCGCGATCCTGCGCGACGCGCCGATCCTGTTGCTAGACGAGGCGACCAGCGCGCTGGACGCGGAATCGGAATCGCTGGTCCAGGCCGCCGTCAGCCGCCTGGCCGAGGGGCGCACCACCGTCGTCGTGGCGCACCGGCTGGCGACGGTGAAAAAGGCCGACCGCATCATCGTGCTGGATCAGGGTCGCATCGTCGCCACCGGCAGCCACGATCAACTGGTCGCACAGGGCGGGCTTTATGCGCGGCTGGCGCGGATGCAGTTCACCGACGGTCCAGGCCAGATCGCCGCCAGCGCCTAACGCGGCGCCGCCAGCACCAGCGCCCAATAGGGCTGTCCGTTCGTGCCAACTGCCTGACCGATGCCGATATGCCGGACCCGGCGGTGCAGCAGGTTGGCGCGATGCCCCTGCGAGCTGGCCCATGCGGCCAGCGCGCTGCTGGCATCGGCCTGGCCCGCGGCGATGTTCTCGGCCGCCAGGGCCGTCGGATAGCCCGCCGCGCGGGTCCGCGCGGACAGGCCGCCGCCGCCCTCATGGCTCAGCCGGCCGCGGCGGGCCATGTCGCAGGCCTGCCGCGCCGCCGCCTGCGTCAGGGCCGGATCGGCCCCCACCGCCGCCAGCCCGGCCTGCGCCCGCATCCGGGTGATCGCCACGGCCATCGCCTGGCTGTCCGCGACCGAGGGCTCAGAGCAGCGCGGCGCCCCCCAGGCCATGGGGGCGGTCAGCATCATCGCGGCAAGCGCCGCGAGGCAGGAACGTGTCGGGGTCATGGCAGGCCCTTTTCTGAACGGTTTTGTGCAGGCTAATACCCGGGCCGGGTCTGTGGCAACCCCCTGCGCTCAGCGCGGGGCGGCATAGACCGCCGCCCAATAGACGGTCCGCCCATCCTCGGCCAGAGCCTGTCCCACCCCGAAATCGCGCACCTGCGGCAGCAGGATGTTGTCCAGATGACCCGGCGATGCCGTCCATTCCGACAGCACCCGGTTCAACGAGAACGGACCCGCCGCGATGTTCTCGGCCGCGATGCTGGGCTGATAGCCGGTCTGCTTCAGCCGCATGGAGGGACCGGTGGTGGTCGAACCCAGATGTGTCATGCGCCCGCGCAGCGCCATGTCGCAGGCATGCTGCGCCGCCACGCGCGCCAGCTGCGGATCGGCCTGGACGGGGGGCAGGCCCGCGCGCGCCCGGGCGCGGTTGGTGGCCTGCGCGCCGGCCGCGTTATGGGCGGCGGCGGTCGCCACGCAGGTGGCCTGACCGGGCGGGCCGACCTGAACGGCATAGGGGTCCTTGGCCGTGGGCGCCACCGGTTGGGGCGCGCAGCCCGCCACGACCGCTGCGGCCAGCGCCAGGCAGCCTGCTGATCGAACAATAAGACGCATCCGGACCCCTTATCCTGCGAAAATCGCGTGTCAGGTCTTATACCCGGCAGCGGTTAACAAGCGGTTTCGACCGACCGCGTCCTCGGGTCGCGCTTTCGGCGGAACCGCGCCGGGGCGGCGGTTGTTCGGCAGTCAGGACATCACAAGGACGATCACATCATGGCCATCTGGGATTTCGTGAAGGATGCGGGCAAGTCGGTTTTCGGCAAGGCCGAGGCCGCGACCCCCGCCACCGCTGCGGCGCCTGCCCCCGCGCAGGACGACACGCAGCGCAAGGTCGCGGCCCTCAAGGCCGAGCTGCGCGCGCTGAACCTGGACGGGGATGACGTGCATCTGCGCCTGCGCGGCGACACGGTGATCGTGGAATCCAAGGGCGCGGACCGCGAGGTTCTGGAAAAGCTGATCCTTGCCCTGGGCAATATCGAGGGCATCGCCAAGGTCGAGGCCGACCTGCCCGCGGGCGCCCCGGAACCGGTGTTCCACACGGTCAAGAAGGGCCAGACCCTGTCCGCCATCGCCAAGGAGCATCTGGGCGACGCGAACAAGTATGCCGCCATCTTCGAGGCCAACCGCCCCATGCTGAGCGACCCCGACAAGATCTATCCCGGTCAGGTGCTGCGCATCCCATCCTGACCCGTGACGCCGCGTCCCGCCTTTGGGTGACGCGGCGTTTTCACGCAGGCGTGCCGGGTCGGGACTTGCCCCCTTTGCCCATATCGGACCATCCTGTCCGGCAGGGAGGGGCTGCATCTGCGGCCCGGCAAGCAGGGGGACCAGATGGGCAAGTTCGGCAGCTATGAGGATCGCGATCGGGTCGAAGGCGAATGCGGCTATGACGCGCGCGACCTGCCGTTGACGATCTATGATTTCGTGGCGCGCACGGCGCAACGCTTTCCGCAGCGGCCCGCGATCTCGTTCCAGCTGCTGTCGGGGGCCAAGGATCCGTCCGTCACGCTGACCTGGTCCGAACTGCTGGAGCGGGTGACCGAAACCGCGAACCTGTTCCGCAGCCTGGGCGTGGGTCCGACCGACACGGTCGCCTATCTGCTGCCCAACAGCATCGAGACGCCGGTCGTCCTGCTGGCGGGCGCAACCGCGGGCATCGTGAACCCGATCAACCCGCTGCTGGACGCGACCCAGATCGCCGGCATCCTGCGCGAGACGAATGCCAAGGTGCTGGTGACGCTGAAGGCCTTTCCCAAGACCGACGTGGCCCAGAAGGCCGCCGAGGCCGTGGCCCAGGCCCCGGGCGTCACCCATGTGATCGAGATCGACCTGAACCGCCATCTGCGCGGCATCAAGCGTTACATCGTGCCGCTGATCCGGCCCAAGGTGAAGGTGACCTACAAGGCCAAGGTCCTGAACTTCGAGGCCGCGACCAGCGCCCGGAAGCACACCGCCCTGGATTTCGACGACCCCAAGCAGGATCGCGTCGCCGCCTATTTCCACACCGGCGGCACCACCGGCACGCCCAAGGTCGCGCAGCACAAATACAGCGGCATGATCTATAACGGCTGGCTGGGCGGCACGCTGCTGTTCGATGAGACCGACGTGCTGATGTGCCCGCTGCCGATGTTCCACGTCTTTGCGGCCTATCCGGTGCTGATGTCCTGCATCGCGTCGGGCGCGCATGTGGTGATGCCCACGCCCGCCGGATACCGGGGCGACGGGGTGTTTGACAATTTCTGGAAGCTGATCGAACGCTGGCAGGCGACCTTCCTGATCACCGTGCCGACCGCCATCGCCGCGCTGATGCAGCGCCCGGTGAATGCCGATGTCAGCAGTCTCAAGACCGCCATTTCCGGTTCCGCGCCGCTGCCGATCGAGCTGTACAACCGCTTCAAGGCGGCGACCGGGGTCGAGATCGCCGAAGGGTACGGGCTGACCGAGGCGACCTGCCTGGTCAGCTGCAACCCGGTGAACGGTCTGAAGAAGGTCGGATCGGTCGGCATTCCGCTGCCCTATACGCATGTGCGCATCCTGAATCACGGTGATGCGGGGCGGGTGCATGAATGCCCGGTCGACGTCGTCGGAGAGATCTGCGTGGCGAACCCCGGCGTCTTCCCCGGCTCGACCTATACCGAGGCCGACAAGAACCATAAGCTGTTTGCCGATGACCGCTATCTGCGCACGGGCGATCTGGGGCGGATCGACGCCGACGGCTATCTTTGGATCACGGGCCGCGCCAAGGATCTGATCATCCGCGGCGGCCACAACATCGACCCCGCCGAGATCGAGGAGGGGCTGCTGTCCCACCCGGCGGTGTCCTTTGTCGGCGCGATCGGCCAGCCCGACGCCTTTGCCGGCGAGCTGCCCTGCGCTTATGTCGAGCTGGTGGCGGGCGCGGATGTGTCGGTCAAGGAACTGGCCGAGCATGCCAAGAGCCACATCCACGAACGCGCGGCCATCCCCAAGCATATCGAGATCCTGGCCGAGCTGCCCAAGACCGCCGTGGGCAAGATCTTCAAGCCCGACCTGCGCAAGCTGGCGATCACCCGCGTTTATGACGAGGCGCTGGAGGGGACCGGCGCCCGCGTCGCCGATGTGCGCGAGGACAAGAAGCGCGGCCTGGTCGCCCATCTGTCCCGCGAGGGGCGCGTGGACGAGGATCAGGTCCGCACCCGTCTGGGTCAGTTCACCACGCCCTGGGACTGGGCATAGCGCGGGCGGGGCGTCTCAGGCGCCCCGGTCCTGTTCGTCCTTGGCCCAGAGATAGCCGATGAAGGCCCCCTTGATCAGCCGCAGCAGGATCAGGGTCAGGGCCGTCATCACGAAACCGGTGATGGCCAGCAGCATCAGCGGTTCGGGGCGCCAGATGCCCCAGACCAGCCCCAACAGCGGGATCAGCACCAGCAGCATGATGGTCATGGTGAAGAACGCCGGCCCGTCCGCCGCCGGATAGCGGCCAAGGGGCGCGTCGCAATGCGCGCAGACCGGGTTCAGCGTCAGATAGCCCTGCATCAGCTGGCCCTCTCCGCAGGCGGGGCAGCGGTTGGCCAGACCGCGCATGATGGCGTCGCGGCTGTCTCGGGGTTGGGTCATCGGGCCTCGCATGGGTTGGGCAGGGGGAACGGTCGAACCCCCGCCAGGGTTGCACCGGGTCAGCCGTTGTCCCGCAGGACGCGACCGGCCAGATACAGCGATCCGCAGATCAGGATGCGCGCGCCCGGTTCGGACGCGGCGATGGTGGCGACCGCCTGAGCGGCATCCGCGGCGATGCGCGTGGCGATGCCCACCGATTGCGCCGCCTGCGCGGTGTCGGTGGCGGGCAGGGTGTTCGGCTCTCCGGGGATGTCGATGGCGGTCAGGCTGGCGGCATGGGCGGCCAGCGGGCGCAGATAGCCGGCGATGTCCTTGGTGTTCAGCATGCCGCAGACCAGATGCGTGGGTCGCGCGGGCAGGGTGTCCAGCGTCGCGGCCAAAGCCAGCCCGCCCGCCGGATTGTGGCCGCCGTCCAGCCACACCTCCGCTCCCTGGGCCAGATCGACCAGCGGGCCATGGCGCAGGCGCTGCATCCGGGCGGGCCATTCGGCGCGGGTGACGGCGGCATGGGCCTGGGCGTCGGTCGCGCCAAGCGCGCGCAGCGTGGCTAGCGCGGTGCCGGCGTTCTGGATCTGATGCGGCCCGGTCAGATTGGGGCGCGGCAGGTCCCACAGGCCGTGATCGTCCTGAAAGATCATCCCGTCGCGTTCCGCCTGGACCATCCAGTGCTGGCCATGCGCGATGATGGGCGCCGACAGGCCCATGGCGCGCGCCTCGATCACCTGCAGGGCGTCGTCCTGCTGGGGGCCGATGATGACGGGCACGCGGGGCTTGATGATGCCGGCCTTTTCGGCGGCGATCAGGGGCAGGGTTTCGCCCAGATACTGGGTGTGGTCGATCGAGACGGGGGTGATGACCGTCAGGCGCGGCGCGTCGATGACGTTCGTGGCGTCCAGCCTGCCGCCCAGGCCGACCTCCAGCAGGGTGTAATCGGCGGGGGTGCGCGCAAAGGCCAGGAAGGCGGCGGCGGTCGTGATCTCGAAGAAGGTGATGGGCTGGCCGTCATTGGCGGCCTCGACCCGGGCCAGCAGGTCGGCCAGGGCGTCGTCGGCGATCAGGCTGCCGGCAAGGCGGATGCGTTCGCGGAACTGCGCCAGATGCGGCGAGGTATAGGCATGGACGCGCGCGCCCCCGGCCTCCAGCCCCGCGCGGATCATGGCCTGAGTGCTGCCTTTGCCGTTGGTGCCGGCGATGTGGATCACCGGCGGGATGGCGCGTTCGGGATGACCCAAGGCCGCCAGCAGGCGATGCATGCGGTCCAGCGACAGGTCGATGACCTTGGGGTGCAGCGCCATGAGACGGGCCAGGATCGTGTCGGATGTGGTCATGTCACGCCATCTCCGGGGGCCAGCCCCCGGACCCCCGGGATATTTGGATGAAGAAGAAGCCTATTCCGCCGGGGCCGGGATGGTCTCGGGGGAGGGCAGGTCGGCGCGGGTGGGGGCGGGCAGGCCGCCCAGCATCCGCAGGATCGAGATCAGCTCGTCGCGCAGGCGGCCGCGATGGGTCACCCGGTCCAGCATGCCGTGTTCCAGCAGGTATTCGGCGCGCTGGAAGCCTTCGGGCAGCTTTTCGCGGATGGTCTGTTCGATGACGCGCGGGCCCGCGAAGCAGATCAGCGCATTGGGTTCGGCGATCTGGATGTCGCCCAGCATCGCATAGCTGGCGGTGACGCCGCCCGTGGTCGGGTGGGTCAGCACGACGATATAGGGAACGCCCGCCTCCTTGAGCATCTGGACCGCGACCGTGGTGCGGGGCATCTGCATCAGGGACAGGATCCCCTCCTGCATGCGGGCGCCACCGGCGGCCGAGAACAGGACCAGCGGCTTTTTCACCTTCACCGCGCGTTCGGCGGCGGCGATGATGGCATTGCCCACATACATGCCCATGGACCCGCCCATGAAGCTGAAGTCCTGGCCCACGGCGATGACCGGGGTGCGGCCGATCTCTCCCTCGGCGACCAGCATGGCCTCTTTCTCGCCGGTGGATTTCTGGGCGGCTTTCATGCGGTCGGGGTATTTCTTCTGGTCGCGGAACTGCAGCGGATCGGTGATCGGCTCGGGGACCTTGACCTCGACGAAGGCGCCGCCGTCGAACAGCGCGCCAAAGCGGTCGCGCGGGGTGATCGCCATGTGGTGGTCGCAGTTCGTGCAGACGTTCAGGTTGTCCGACAGCTCGCGATGGAACAGCATCGTCCCGCATTCGGGGCATTTGGTCCACAGGTTCTCGGGGACTTCGCGCCGCGAGAAGAGGGAGTTGATGCGCGGGCGGACGTAGTTCGTGATCCAGTTCATCGCGAATGGCCTTGGCTGTTTCAGGCCTCCAGATAGGCCGCGACGCGGGGAATTGCAATTGCCGGGGGCGCGGCGGATGATGCGCGCCATGTGGGCGACGCTGTTCTTTCTGACGCATACGACCGTGTCGCTGGTGATCATCGCCCGCGTGCTGCTGCGTCCGCGGGTCGAGCCGTCGGTCCGGCTGGTCTGGATCATGGTGATCGAGGCCGTGCCGCTGGTGGGCATCGCCGCCTATCTGCTGTTCGGCGAGATCCGCATGAACCAGGCGGAGGTGCAGCGCATGGCCGACGTGCGTGACCGCCTGACCGGGCTGAAGACCGAGGTGCCCGCCGTCCGCACCCATCCCGACGACCCGGCGGGCCCGGTTATTGCGGCCAATGCGGCCGTGGGCGGCATGCAGGCGGTGGACGGCAACCGCCTGGACCTGCTGGAGGAGGGCGACGGCGCCATCGACCGGCTGGTCGAGGCCATCGACGCGGCCCGCGATCACGTCCACGTGCTGTTCTACATCTGGCTGGCCGATGCCAGCGGCACCAAGATCGCCGATGCCCTGTGCCGGGCCGAGGCGCGCGGCGTGCAATGCCGGGTGATCGTCGACGCACTGGGCTCGCGCGGGCTGGTGCGGTCGCCGCTGTGGGACCGGATGGCGCAGGCGGGCGTGGAATGCGTGACGGCCTTTCCCTGGGGCCTGCCCTTCATCAGCATCCTGTTCCAGCGGCTGGACCTGCGCAATCACCGCAAGATCCTGGTGATCGACAATGCCGTGGCCTTTACCGGCAGCCGCAACTGCGCGGACATGGCCTTTGCGGTCAAGGCGCGCTTTGGCCCCTGGGTCGACATCCTGGTCCGCATCGAAGGGCCCGCCGTGCGCCAGCTGCAGGCGGTCTTTCTGGGCGACTGGATGAGCTATACCGGGCGCGATCTGGGGCCGATGCTGCAACCGGTCGATCCGGTGGCCGATCCGGGCATGGCCACGCAGGTGGTGGCCACAGGCCCGGACCTGCGCGCGGGCAGCGTGTCGGACTGTCTGTCGGCGATGCTGCATGCGGCGCGCGACCGGGTGGTCATCACCACGCCCTATTACGTGCCAGACGCGGCGCTGGATGCGGCGATCCAGGCGGCGGCGCGGCGCGGCGTGCAGGTCACGATGATCCTGCCCGCCAGGAATGACAGCCTGATCGTGGCCGCGACCAGCCAGGGGTTCTATTACGGGCTGCTGGCCGCGGGGGTGCGGCTGATGCTGTTCCAGGACGGGCTGCTGCATTCCAAGATCCTGACCGTGGACGGGCGCATGGCCATGATCGGCAGCGCGAACCTGGACCGCCGCAGCTTTGAGCTGAACTATGAGGTGAACATGGCGGTGTTCGACCCCGATTTCGTGCGGGTGCTGGATGACCGCCAGGCCAGCTATGCCGACCGCGCCCGGCCCGTCACCCTGGAGGAGGTCCGCGCCTGGAGCGCGTGGCGGCGGCTGCGCAACAATCTGCTGGCGCTGGCCTCTCCGTTGCTGTGATGATGGGGGCCAGCATACCGGAGAGGCCCCATGATCGAACGCACCCCGCTGGACACCGACGACACTACCCGCGCGCTGGAGGGGCTGGCGGGCTGGTCCCTGACGCAGGAGGGGCGCGCCATCACCCGCCGCTTTGACTTCAAGGGCTTTGCCCGCGCGGTCGAGATGGCGAACCTGGCCGCCTGGCTGGGCAACCGCCATGACCATCACCCCGACATCGCCTTTGGCTGGGGCTATTGCGCGGTGACGTTTACCACCCATGACGCGGGCGGGCTGACCCGGGCCGATATCGACTGTGCGGCGCGGCTGAACGCGCTGGTCGCGTAACCAGTTGCGCGGCGACAGGGTTGTTCCGTGCGGCGTCCCGGTTTATCCCCGGACCGGTGTTGTAACAGGTTTGGCCGTATGACGAATCGTCGCTTTTCCACGACGACCTTCGGGATGAGTCCGCGTCACGGCAGGCCTGCCCCGGTCCGGGTCGAGGGGCGCATCCATGTCCCGGCTTGAGCAGGGGTGGCTGTCGCGCCGCCTTCGCGCCCGCGTCACACGACAGTGGCAGCGCCTGATGGCCACGACGCTGCGCGGTACCGGCCCCGTCCGCCAGGACCTGCGGGACGAGGCGCGCGCCCTGCACCAGGTCCTGTCGCGGCTGTTGCAGGCCGCCGATGCCCGCGCGATGGGTGGCCGCGATTCCCTGTCGCGGATCGAGCTGCCCGCCGGCACCGACTGGCGCTGGCGTCCGCAGGTGCTGCGCGCGCGCCATCCCGACCCGGCGCTGATCGCACCCCCCGACGGCAAGTGGCTGTCCGAGGAGATCGCGCTGTTCCACGACTGCCCCGAGCGCGCGCTGATCCTGCGCCAGCTGCGCAACCGCCGCGCCACCGACCTGTCGGAATACGGGCTGGCGCTGGAGGTCATGGGCTTTGCCGGCAGCTTCCTGTCATTCTCGCTGACGCTGCCGCCCGATGCGCTGGCCGATCTGGGCGGGCATCACATCGTCCGGTTGGACGCGACGCTGCAGGCCGAACGCCCCATCACCGTCTATGCCCGGCTGAACGTCCAGCAGGGTCCCAACACGGAAAACCTGCTGCGCAAGATGGGCGACCCGATTCAGGGCCGCCATTGTGACCGCATCGTCGAATTCGACCTGGGCTATTCCCAGCTGTCGTCCCGGACCGTGGACAAGGTCTGGCTGGACCTGATCTTCGAGGCGCCCTTCATGAACGCGGTCGTGTTGCGCGACGTGATCCTGTCCCGCCACCCCCGCGCCCAGATCTGAGGAGACCGCCATGCCGCATTTCGACAATTACGGGCTGAAGGGCGGGACGTGGCGCGGTCGCCTGACCGGCATGGACCATGCCCCCGCCCGCGTCGTGCTGGTCCAGCATGCCGAGGTGCTGGCCCAAGCCCGCCTGACCGCCGATGGCGATGCCGCCTGGCTGGTCGAGGTCGACCTGCCACCCGAGGTTCTGTCGGACGGGTTGCAGACCTTGCTGCTGAAGGCCGATGACGGGGCCGAGGGTCAGGACAGCCGCCCCGAGGGCCACCTGCTGGCGCGTCTGCCGGTGTTGGCGGGGCGCCCGCTGGACGACGACCTGACCACCGAGATCGCGACCCTGCGCGCCGAACTGGAGCTGGTCAAGCGCGAGCTGCGCCGCTTTGCCGTCGAGACGCGCGGGGCCTGATCGCGCGTCACCGGGCTGTCATGGTTCCTTGCGAAAAGCGGGGGGCGTGTCTATATCGCGGCTTCGCGCCGCCCCCCTCCCGCTGTCCGAAAGAAGGTTTCCCATGACGCTGCAGACGCCGCATTATCTGATCGACATGGCCCGTCTGCGCGCGAACATGGAAAAGGTCGCCCATCTGCGCGAGGCGTCGGGGGCCAAGGCGCTGTTGGCGTTGAAATGCTTTGCCACCTGGTCGGTGTTCGACCTGATGCGCGATTACATGGACGGCACCACGTCGTCGTCGCTCTATGAGCTGCGACTGGGGCATGAGACCTTCGGCAAAGAGACCCATGCCTATTCCGTGGCCTGGGCCGATCACGAGATCGACGAGGCCGTGTCCTATGCCGACAAGATCATCTTCAACAGCCTGTCGCAGCTGGACCGCTTTGGCGCCAAGGCGGCGGGCATCGCCACCGGCCTGCGGCTGAACCCGCGCTTTTCCACCAGCGGGTTCGATCTGGCCGACCCGGCGCGGCCCTTCTCGCGTCTGGGTGAGGGGCAGGTCGAGCGTCTGGAATCCGCGCTGGACCGCATCAGCGGCGTGATGATCCATTACAATTGCGAGAACGGCGATTTCGACCTGTTCGACCGTCAGCTGACCCGCATCGAGGACGAGTTCGGCGCGATCCTGCACCGGCTGGACTGGGTGTCCCTGGGTGGCGGCATCCATTTCACCGGCGAGGGCTATCCGCTGGACCGCCTGGCCGACCGCCTGAAGGCCTTCCAGGACCGGTTCGGCGTGCAGGCCTATCTGGAACCCGGAGAGGCCAGCATCACCAACACCACCACGCTGGAGGTCAGCGTCCTGGACATCATCGACACCGGCAAGCCCGTGGCGATCGTGGACAGCTCGACCGAGGCGCATATGCTGGACCTGCTGATCTATCGCCAGGACGCCCGCCTGCCGCAGGAAGGCGACCACCGCTATCAGATCGCGGGCAAGACCTGCCTGGCCGGCGACATCTTCGGAGAGGCGGGCTTTGACCGGCCCCTGCAGATCGGCGACCGGGTCAGCATCCAGGATGCGGCGGGCTATACCATGGTCAAGAAGAACTGGTTCAACGGCGTCGCCATGCCCTCGATCGCGATCCGCGACGAGGACGGGACGATCCGCACCGTCCGCAGCTTCGGCTATGACGAATTCAAAGGCAGCCTGTCGTAAGGGCCACCCATCCTCTGCCACCTGAAGGAGACAGAATTGGCGAAGAAGAACGTGCTCATCATCGGTGCGGGCGGCGTGGCGCAGGTCACCGCCCACAAGGTCGCGCAATGGGCGGCCGAATTCGGCGACCTGCATATCGCGAACCGGACCCAGTCCAAGGCCGATGACATCATCCAGTCCTTGCGCGACAAGGGCCACGACATGCCCTTCGCCAGCCACGCGCTGGACGCGATGGACGCGGACGCGGTCGAGGCGCTGATCCGCAAGGTCGAGGCGGGCATCGTCATCAACGTGGGCACGGCCTTCATCAACATGACCGTCCTTGAGGGCTGCATCCGCGCGGGCGCCGCCTATATCGACACGGCCATCCACGAGGACCCCTCCAAGGTCTGCGAGACGCCGCCCTGGTACGGCAATTACGAGTGGAAGCGCCGCGAGGACGTGGCCGCCGCGGGCATCACCGCCATCCTGGGTGCGGGCTTTGACCCCGGCGTCGTGAACGCCTATGCGCGCCTGGCCGAGGATGAGTATTTCGACCGGGTCGACAGCATTGACATCGTGGACATCAACGCCGGATCGCACGGCCGCTGGTTCGCCACGAATTTCGACCCCGAGATCAATTTCCGCGAATTCACCGGTACGGTCTATTCCTGGCAAAAGGGCGCCTGGCAAGAGAACCGCATGTTCGAGGTCGGCCGAGAATGGGACCTGCCCGTGGTGGGCAAGCGCACCGCCTATCTGTCCGGCCATGATGAGGTCCACAGCCTGGCCGCCCGCTATCCGGATGCCGACGTGCGGTTCTGGATGGGCTTTGGCGAGCATTACATCAACGTCTTCACCGTCCTGCAGAAGCTGGGCCTGCTGTCCGAACAGCCGGTGACGCTGGCCGATGGCACCGATGTCGTGCCGCTGAAGGTGGTCAAGGCCGTGCTGCCCGACCCGGCCAGCCTGGCCCCCGATTACGAGGGCAAGACCTGCATCGGCGATCTGGTGCGCGGCACCCGCGACGGCAAAGAGGCCGAGGTGTTCATCTACAACGTCGCCGACCACAAGGAAGCGTTCGAGGAGGTCGGCAGCCAGGGCATCAGCTATACTGCGGGCGTGCCGCCGGTCGCCGCCGCGATCCTGATCGCGCGCGGTCCCTGGGACGCCAAGAAGATGGCCAATGTCGAGGATCTGCCCGCCCGTCCCTTCCTGGAACTGCTGGGCCAGATGGGTCTGCCGACCCGCGTCATCGATGCCGAGGGCGACCACGCGCTGTGACCCGCGCGCCCTGATCGGCGTGCTTGGACGGCGGCCCGGAACATCCGGGCCGCCGTTTGCGTTTGCGCAGCACATGGGCGCCCGATGCGTTGGGGAACGCGGCGCCGTCATCGGGGGATATCCACATGCAGAGTCCTGAGGGGCAGTCTTTTCCGCGTTTCTCGCAGCGTTCGGACAGCAAGGTCCCGGTGCTGGCCAATTGGGCGGTCATCGGCATCTTCCTGATCCTGGGCTTTTCGGCTGTCGCGGCGGGGCGCGATTTCCTGATGCCCGTGACCATGGCCATGCTGCTGTTCTTCGTCTTCACGCCGCTCAGGCGACTGGCGCAGCGGCGCGGCATTCCCGATGCGGCGACCGCCGCGGGGATCACCCTGTCGATCCTGCTGGTGGTGGGGGTCATCGCCTATGCCGCCAGCGGTCCCCTCAGCCGGGCGATGACGAACATGCCGGTCATCAGCGCCCAGCTGGAGCAGAAATTCGATAATGTCCGCGAAAGCCTGTCGGACCTGCGCGACGCCGCGCGCCAGATCGACGAGGCCCAAGGCGGCGGCTCGGGTGACGACCCCCGCCCCGCCATCCGCGTGGAACAGGACGGAGAGACCACCCTGGGCATGGTCATGACGATGGCGCCCCTGCTGGTGGCGCAGGTCATGTTCACGCTGATCCTGCTGTTCTTCCTGATCGCGTCGGGCGATCTGATGTATCTCAAGATCGTGCAGAGCTTTGACCGGATGCGCGACAAGCGCGGCGCCTATCTGGCCCTGCGGCAGATCGAGGATTCCCTGGGCAACTATCTGGGTGCCATCGCGATCATCAATGCGGGACTGGGTCTGGCCATCGGTCTGGCGATGTGGGCCTGGGGCATGCCCGGCGCGCTGCTGTTCGGGATCGGGGCATTCGTTCTGAACTTCATCCCCTATCTGGGGGCGATCACGGGGGTGGTCATCTCGGCCATCGTGGCGCTGGTGGTGATGCCGGGGCTGTTCTGGCCGGCGATGGTCGCGCTGACCTATCTGGGTCTGACCTCGCTGGAGGGGCAGATCATCACGCCCTATTTCGTGTCGCGCCGGTTGCAGATGAACACGGTCGTCGTGTTCCTGGGCGTCGCGCTGTGGGCCTGGCTGTGGTCGGTGATCGGCATGATCATTGCGGTGCCGGTGCTGGTCGTGCTGCGCGTGCTGGCCGATCACATTCCGGGTTGGGAAAAGTTCGGCAACTTTCTGGCGGGAGACGAGCCTCCGGCCCTGACGGACGAGGATGAGGAAGAGGCCCGCGAACTGGTCGAGGCCGGGGCCGAGGCCGAGGACGGTGCCGCCGCCCGTGTCGCCACGGCCCAGGTGGTCGCCGCCGCCCAGGACGACTGAGAACCGGGGCGATCCTGTCGCCCCGGTCCGGCCTGCGCAGCCTCAGCCCGCGGGCAGCGAGGGGGCGATCTCGTTGACCGCGGCCTCGATCTGCTGGCAGGTGGCCTCGACCGTGCTGCCGCGCGCCTCGACCGCCTCGGCCAGGGTCAGCTCGGTGTCGCCCAGGGCCACGGTGCCCTCGGCGCCTTTCAGCTCGGCGGTCTCGCCTGCGGCGGGGTCGCCCTCGGGCAGCAGCGCGACCAGCTGGGCCTGCGCCTCGACGGCCTCGGAGCCGCTGTAGCCCTGATCGTTGCAGTATTGCAGGATGCCTAGCTGATTGCGCGCAGCCTCATAGGTGGCGGCGGGATCGGGTGCGGTGGCCCCCGGGGCGTCGGGGGCTGCTTCCTGTGCCAGGACCGCGGCGGGGGCCAGGCCCAGGGCCAGGGCGATTGCCAGTGTGCGGGTCATGTCATCTCCTTTTGCATCTTTGCGCCCACGCCTTGTCCGCGTGGCGTCGAACCGGACCTAGGCCCTGCATGCCGAAATGGCCCGCCCTTGCAGTGCATCGCCCCCTTGACCGGCGGCGCACCGCCGGAACGCCGCGTTTCGCACCCCCGCCCACCGGCAGGTTCCAGCGCATGCCGCGATCCGCAGACACGTTCCGTTGAGGGTGCCGCCCGGACGGCCGCCGGGTCACGCGGCGGTGATGGCAACGTGATTGAACCGACCCGCCCGTGGCCCGTTGACCATCCAGACAGCGGCATTTGCCGTATATGCAATTCAGGAGAGACGTCATGACGAGCAATCCGATCGCAGCCGTGAAACTGGGCGGCAAGGCCGCCATTCTGGCCACCCTGATGGCGACCGCGTCCTTTGCGCAGACGGCCACGACCGAGGCCCCTGCCGAGATGACCACCATGGACGCCGTCGAATTCCCGGTGCTGACCAGCGTCGAGACGGATCAGGAGGTCATCGACAGCCTGTCTGCCCAGGGCTACGAGAACGTCGTCGTGACGCGCGCCGATGGCACACTGATCGTGACCGGCGAGCGCGGCGGCCTGCCGACCGAGATGATCTTCAGCGACACCGACGGCACGCTGGTTCTGGTCGATGGCGTCGAGCCTGTGACCACTTCACCCGCGCCGGTCGCACCGGCAGCTGGTGCCACGGTCGACCCGGCCACGTCCACCGATGGCGATGAGCCCACCAGCGAGGCGCCGGATTCGACCAACTTCAGCGGTCAGAACCAAGTTCCGCTGGATACCCCGACCGCATCGGTCGAAGGCGATGAGAGCGATCCGGTGTTCGAGACGATCCCGTCCGACGCCGTCCTGCCGACCCCCACCGAGGGCGAGACCGGCATCGACGCCGATGGCGGCGCCGAGACGGATGGCAACGAGGGCTGATCGCGGCCCCGCAGATTGATCAAGGCCGGGCCATGTGCCCGGCCTTTTTTGTGGCTCAGACCAGCCCCACGACCAGCGGCACCCCGATCAGCGCCGCAAGCGCCGCCGTCTGCACCAGCAGCATGACGATGGCCGCCGGGCCGACCTGGGCCAGACGGGCCAGCGCGGTCTTCATGCCGACCGCCGCGACCGCCGCGACCAGCAGCGCGCGTGACAGGACCGAGGCACCGTCCACCACCGTGGCGGGGACCAGATGCGCGGAATTCGCCGCCGCCAGCACCAGAAAGGCCAGCACGAATCCCGGCAGCAGGGGCGGGCGCGCGCCCGTCGCAGGGCTGGTCCGGCGCAGAACCAGCGCCGCGATCAGCACCACGGGCGCCAGCAGGGTGACGCGGATCAGCTTGACCACGGTGGCGATGTCGCCTGTGCCTTCCGACACGGAATAGCCTGCACCCACGACCTGGGCCACGTCATGGATGGTGCCGCCCAGAAATAGCCCGGTCTGATGCGCATCCAACCCCAGCCCGGCGGTCAGCATCGGATAGAGGATCATCGCCACCGTCGACAGGGCGGTCACGGTGATGACGGTGAAGGACAGGTCACGCTCGGACCGCTCTCGCTGCGGCAGCACGGACGATATCGCCATGGCCGCCGATGCGCCGCAGATGGCGACCGATCCGCCGGTCAGCATCGCGAAGGCGCGGTCCTGTCCCACACGCCGTGCCAGCGCGACCGAGCCCAGGATCACCGCTGCGATGGACGCCGCGATCAGCGCGACGAAGGGCCAGCCGATGGCCGCGACCATGTCCAGAGACACCCGCAGACCCAGCAGCGCCACCCCGGCGCGCAGCAGCCCGCGCGCGGCAAAGTCGATGCCGGGACCGGCGCGACCGTCCTCGGCCAGGAAATGCAGCGGCATGCCCAGCAGGATCGCCATCAGCATCACCGGCGCGCCGTAATGCGTGGACAGGAACTGCGCCGCCATGGCGACGGTGACGGCCAGCATGAGGCCGGGTGCCAGAACGCGGATGCGGTCGGGCAGGGACGGAAGGCGGATCGGCATGGGGTAGGGTTCCGGGGATGAGGCCCGCGATCAGGCAGGGCCGGACGTCACGCCCGCGAAGGGGTGGGGATGGGGTGGGGGCCGCGGCCCCCGCCGCCGGTGTCAGCGGATGTCGCGGTCGCGTTCGGCGGCCAGCTCGGTCTCGGCCTGGGCCACGGCCTCGCGGAACTGGGCCAGGATCTCGTCGCCGCCATCCACGCTGGCGGTGAACCAGTCATAGACCGGGGCGGCGGCCTCGGTGAAGGCGGCCTTTTCCTCGGGGGTGGGGACATAGACCTCGCCGCCGGCGGCCGCGAATTCTTCATAGGCCGCGATGGACTTGCGCTTGGGCGAGGCAAAGGTCGCCTGCTGCAGCTGATAGAACCCGTCGACGACGATGCGGCGCATATCCTCTGGCATGGCTGTAAAGCTGTCGTTCGACATCCACCAATAGGCGCCCATATAGGCATGCCCGTCCAGCGTCAGATGGCGCAGGCCCGCCTCGGGGAAGCGCATCGACATGATGTCGGTGATGCCGTTCGCGGTGCCTTCGACCACATTGGTCTGCAGCGAGGTGAACAGCTCGGGCCACGGGATCGGGGTGGGCGATGCGCCCATCGCGCGGGCAAGCTCCTGCGGCAGGTCGGCCACCACGGTGCGCAGCTTGAGGCCCTGCAGGTCGGCGGGGGTCTGCACGCGGCGCTGCGTGTTGGCGAAATTGCGCCAGCCGCCGGTATTGCCGATGGTCATCAGGCGCAGCGTGTCGCCGCTGTCGGCCAGGGCGCGGTCGCGCAGGTCGCGCATGAAATCGCCCGACAGGACGCGTTCGGCCACCCGGTCATCGGCCATGATATAGGGCAGGTCCAGCACCTGGAAATACGGGAACAGCCCCGCCGCCCCGTCCAGCGTCGAGATATAGACGTCGATCGAGCCGTCGGCCACGCCCTGCAGGCATTCCGTCCCGTTCGAGCACAGCTGCGTGCCCATGAAGATCTCGACCGCGATGGCGCCGTTCGAGGCGGCCTCGACGTGGGACTTGAAGACCTGCAGGCCGTCGAAATCCTCGTCGTTCTCGTTCGAATTGGCGACGGCGCGCAGGGTGTATTCCTGCGCCATTGCCGGGGTGGCCAGCGCCAGTGCGGCGGTCAGGGCCAGAGTGGTCTTCAGCATTGTCAGTCCTCCCTTGGTGGTCAGTTCGCGAAACCCGTCAGGCGCGGGATCGTCATGGAAATGGCGGGGAAATAGGTGATCAGGAAGATCACCAGAACCTCGACCGCCAAGAACGGCAGGATGGCGCGGGCGATGGTCATGACCTTTTCGCCCGAGACCGCGGCGGCCACGAACAGCACCAGCCCCATCGGTGGCGTGGCTAGGCCCACGGTCAGGTTCACGCACATGATGATGGCGAAATGCACGCTGTCCACGCCCATGCCGGTAAAGACCGGCCCCAGGATCGGGGCCAGGATGATGATCGCGGGGCCTGCATCCAGGAACATGCCCACGACGAACAGCAGCAGGTTGATCAGCAAGAGCAGCAAGAGCGGGTTCGCCGTCAGGGTCAGGATCCAGTCCGCCATCATCTGCGGGGTCTGTGACAGGGACACGACGGTCTTGAACGACATCGCGGCCCCCACCAGCAGCAGCACCACCGCCGAGGTCAGCGCCGCGCGGCCCAGCACGTCGGGCAGCTCCGAAATGCTCATGGTGCGCAGCACGAACAGGCTGATGATCAGCGCATAGACGGCGGCGACGGCGGCGGCCTCGGTCGGCGTGAAGACGCCGCCCAGGATGCCGCCCAGGATGATGACCGGGGTCATCAGCGGAAAGAAGGCCTTGAGGCTGGCCTGGCCGCGCTGACCCCAGCTTTGGCGCGGGGCGGCGATGGGAAAGTCATAGCGGTCGGCCATGACCTTGACCGCGATCATCAGGCCGACGCCCACCAGGATGCCCGGCACGATTCCCGCCAGGAACAGCGCCGCGACGCTTTCGCCCATCACATAGGCATAGATGATCATGATCCCCGAGGGGGGGATGATCGGCCCGATGACCGAACTGGCCGCGGTGATCGCGGCGGCAAAGCGGCGGGTATAGCCCTGCTTTTCCATCGCCGGGATCAGCATCGAGCCGAGCGCCGAGGTATCGGCCACCGCCGACCCCGACAGGCCCGCGAACAGCATCGATGACAGGATGTTCACATGCGCCAGCCCGCCGCGGAAATGCCCCATCAACGCCTGCGCGAATTCCACCAGGCGCAGCGTGATGCCGCCCCGGTTCATCAATTCGCCCGCCAGCATGAAGAAGGGGATCGCCATCAGCGGAAAGCTGTCGATGCCGTTATAGAGGTTGCGGTACAGCAGCGTCAGGTCACGCTCCTGCCCGTTCAGCCATAACAGGATGCCGGGGGCGGCCAGCATGCCGAAGACCACCGGCAGGCCGATCAGCAGGAACACAAGAAACAGCGGCAGGAACCAGATCAGCATCATTCGGCCCCCCTCAGGGCAGGGTCCAGCCCCTCGATCGGGGGCAGGTCGCGCGTTCCCGCCAGATCGGCCACAGTGCGCAGGATCAGTTCGACATTCACCGCGATCAGCAGGACCAGCCCGGTGGGGATCGACGCCATCATCCAGGACCGCGGCACCCGGTACCAGCTGTCCAGACCCCAGGAGGTGGGGATGAACAGCGACGCACTGGCGAACCGCCCGCCCAGGCCCACGACCTCGCGCCAGCCGATCTGGACGGCGACGATCATCACCAGCAGCGACACCGACAGCAGCATCAGGTTCAGCAGCCGCGCCAGCGTCGCCGGCAGCAGCGTCGGGACAAAGTCGATGGCCACGAACCCGCCGCGCCGGAACGCGGTCGGCGCCATCAGCCCGGTCATCCACAGCATGCAGAACCGCGCGGCCTCGTCCGGCCAGGCCAGCGCGCTGTTCAGGCCGTAGCGCGCGATGACCTGCGCGATGGTGACCGCGACCATCACCCCGATGGCCAGAATCCCCACCGCGCGGCCCGCGCGCAGCAGGCGTTCGTTGATCCAGGACAGCGGCCGGATCAGGCCCCTCAGCAGGCTCATCGGATGGTTCCTCCCCCCAATTCTAGGGCGCGGCCAATCCTCCCCCGGATGGGCCGCGCCTTGTGTCGTGCCCTCAGCCGCGCGCGATTCCCGCGATCTGGCCGCCGAAGAAGGCCAGCGGTTCGCCTTCGGTGATCTGAGCGCGCAGGACGCGCCCGACGACGATCATGTGATCGCCCGCCTCGTGCATGGCGAACAGGCCGCAATCGAACCGCGCCAGGCAGCGGTCCAGGACCGGCACGCCTTCGGGGTTCGCGGTCAGCCCGGCCTCGTCCAGGGCGTTGCGGTTGCGCGCCACGGTCCAGGCCAGGTCGGCCTGGTCGGCGGCCAGCACATGGACCGCGAAATGCGCGGCCTTTGCGAACATCGGAAACCGGGAACTGGCGCGAGCGGGCGCCCACATCACCAGCGGCGGGTCCATCGAGATCGACGAAAAGCTGTTTGCCGTCATCGCCGCGCCGCCATCATCGCTGGCTGCGGTGACCACGGTGACGCCGGTGGCAAAGCGGCCAAAGGCGTCGCGCAGCAGCCGCCCGTTCTGCGCATCGGGGACGAAACTGTGCGGGATCGGACGCGTCATGGCACCTCTTGCCCAAGGGCTGCTTGGTAAAGGCGGAACCACTGCACGCGGTCCAGCCCGACCGTTCCGGCATCCGCGATCCGCGCGATCCGCGCAAGCGAATTGGTGCCCAGGACCGGCATGATGGTCGCCGGGTGACGCAACAGGAACGCAACCGCCACCGCCGCCCGGTCCACGCCGAATTCGGCGGCCAGGGCGTCCAGTTCGGCCGCCACCGGGCCGTGGCCGGTCATCAGGCTGCCGCCGCCCAAGGGCGACCAGGCCATGACCGGGTCGCGGCGGCGCTGATGGAAGGCCAGATCGCCATTGGTGAAGGACGCGGGCGCCGCCAGCGAGATCTCGATCTGGTTGGTGGCCAGTTTGGTCTGCATCGACGCCTGCAGCAGTTCGACGTCCCAAGGGCGGAAATTCGACACGCCCACCGCGCGGACCTTGCCCGACGCGACCAGCGCGTCCAGCGCCGCGCCCGTGTCATCGGGGTCCATCAGCGGATCGGGGCGGTGGATCAGCAGCAGGTCGATCCGGTCGGTGCCCATGTCGCGCAGCGAGTTGTCCACCGACGCGCGGATGTGGTCCCCGGACGTGTCGTAATGCTTGCAGGCGGTGTCGGCGTATTTGCCGATCGGTGCGATGATGTCGCATTTCGTGACGATCTCGATCCGGTCGCGCAGGCCGGGGCTGGCGCGCAGGGCGGCGCCCATGATGCCTTCGGCGGTATAGGCGCCATAGATGTCGGCCTGGTCCATCGTGGTGATGCCCTGGTCCAGGCAGGCCTCGATCTTGGCCTGGACATGGGCGGGGCTGGTATCGGCGTCGTCGCCGATCCGCCACATGCCATAGACCAGCCGCGACAGCGATACGTCGTTGTTCAGCGTCACACGGTTCATCTCAGCGCCTTTCGCCTGTGCCCAGGGGCGTTGCGGGGGTGGTGTCGGGCACGCGGCCCTGAACACGGTTCAACTGGCAGGTGGTCATCTGCGGCAGGACGCGGCTGCCGAAGTGGCACGCCTCGTCCTTGTGGGGATAGCCCGACAGGATGAAGGCGCGGATGCCCATGCGGCGCAGCTCTTCCAGCTTGGTCAGGACCTGGTCGGTCGATCCGACGATGGCCGCGCCGCAGCCCGACCGCGCCCGGCCCACGCCGGTCCAGAGGTTCGGCTCGATATAGCCCTCCAGATCGGCCAGCTCGCGGTTGCGGGCCTGGCGGCTGACGCCGAGCGATCCCGCATCCAGCGCGCGTTCGCGGATCGCGCGGCCCTGTTCGTCATCCAGCTGGCTGACCAGATCGCGGGCGTATTCGCGCGCCTCGGCCTCGGTGTCGCGGACGATGACATGGGCGCGGAACCCGTAATCCAGCGTGCGGCCGTATTTCTGGGCGGCGGCATGGGCGGCGCGCATCCGGTCGGCGATGTCCTCGGTCTTTTCGGGCCACATCAGATAGACATCGCAATGCTGGCCGCACAGGTCCAGCGCATCGGGGGAATAGCCGCCGAAATACAGCATCGGGCCACCCGACTGATAGGGGCGCACCGGATCGGTGGTCAGGCCGCTGAAATCATAGACCTGACCCTGATAGTTGATTTCGTCCTGTGTCCAGGCCTGTTTCAGGATCTCGACCACCTCGCGCGACCGCTGATAGCGGAAGGGGCTGGGCTCCTGCTGGCCGGGAAAGTCGCTGGAGATGATGTTGACCGTCAGGCGGCCCTCCAGCATGTGATCCAGTGTGGCGATGGTTCGGGCCAGCATGATCGGCTGCATCTCTCCGCAGCGGACGGCGGCCAGCAGGTTGATGCGGTCGGTGATCGGCGCGCAGCCCGCGACGAAGGACAGCGTGTCCTGGCCGACCTGATAGCTGGACGGGCACAGGATATTGCCGAATCCCTGCTGTTCCGCCGTGCGCACGATGTCCGAACAATGCGCCCAGCTCGATCGCAGCGACCCGTCCGGCACGCCCAGATGGCGGTAATCGTCGGAGCACAGCGCCGAGAACCAGGCGACCTCGACGGCGTCCAGATCGGCTGAGGTGACGGGAACGACGGTCATGGTTTCCTCCCGGGATGACGTCCGATTTCCCTTTGCTTAGCCCTGTCCTTGATGTAAATCAATGGTGCATCAATTTAGGGGGCATCTTTTGGCGCAGGGGGGGCAACATCGGTCGGACGCGCTTCCGATCCACCTGCAGATCACCGAGATGATGATCCGCGACATCGCCGCCGGTCGCCTGATCGACGGCCAGAAGCTGCCCCCAGAACGCCAGATGGCCGAGGCCCATGCGACCACCGTGCGCACCCTGCGCAAGGCCCTGGCCGAGCTGGAGGTCCAGGGCCTGCTGGAGCGGCGGCAGGGTTCGGGGAATTACATCCGTGCGGGCGCGCCCACGCGGGCGGTCTATTCCATGTTCCGGCTGGAGCATGCGCAGGGCGGCGGCGGCCTGCCCCGCGCGCGGCTGCTGTCGGTCGATCTGCTGCCCAAGGACGCGGATCAGCCCGCCTATGGCAGTTCGGATCACGGGACGCGGTTCCGCCGGCTGCGGTTTCTGGACGACACGCCCATCGCGGTCGAGGAGATCTGGCTGGACGCGGGCGCCGGAGAGATCCCGTCCGCGATGGTCCAGGATTCGCTGTATCTGACCTATAAACGCGCGCTGAAGCTGTGGATCACCCGGGCCGAGGATCGCGTGGGCCTGGGCACCGTCCCCAACTGGGCGCCCCCCGAATTCGCCCCGCCCCCCGGCGCGACCGCCGCCTTTATCCAGCGCCTGTCTTGGGCGCAGGGGGCGCAGGCGGTCGAATATTCCCGCACCTGGTACGACACCGACCGGGCGCTGTACGTCCAGCGCCTTATCTGAGGAGAGCTCGATGACCCTGCAACCGCCCCCCCTGCGCAGCCGCACCATCACCTATGGCGTGATCGGCTGCGGGATGATGGGTCAGGAACACCTGCGCAACATCGCCCTGCTGCCCGGCACCGCGGTCGGCGCGATCTTTGAACCCGATGCCGCGATGCGCGCCCGCACCGCAGCCCTGGTCCCCGATGCGCAATTCGTGGACAGCATCGACGCGCTGCTGGCCCAGCCCGACCTGGACTGTCTGCTGATCGCCAGCCCGAATCACCGCCATGTCGAGCAGCTGCAGGCCGCCGCCGCCCGCCGCCCCCTGCCGGTGCTGGTGGAAAAGCCGCTGTTCACCGATCCGCGTGATCTGGCCGCGGTCCAGGCGCTGGCCGCCGATTACCCCGCGCCGGTCTGGGTGGCGATGGAATACCGCTATATGCCGCCCGTCGCGCGCCTGCTGGAGATGGCCCAAGCGGCCACCGGCGGCATCCGTATGTTCTCGATCCGAGAGCACCGCTTTCCGTTCCTGTCCAAGGTCGGCAACTGGAACCGCTTCAACGACCAGACGGGCGGCACCTTCGTCGAGAAATGCTGCCATTTCTTTGACCTGATGCGGCTGGCGATTGTGTCGGACCCGGTGCGCATCATGGCCACCGGCGGGCAGGCCGTGAACCATCTGGACGAATCCCATGACGACCGGGTGCCCGACATCTTTGATCACGGCTATGTCGCGGTGGAGTTCGCCAACGGCACCCGCGCCATGCTGGAGCTGTGCATGTTCGCCGAAGGCGCCCGCTGGCAGGAGGAGATCAGCGCCGTGGGCCCCCTGGGCAAGATCGAGGCCTTTGTCCCCGGCCCGACCCGGTTCTGGCCCGAGCATCTGGGCGCGCCGCCGGTGGCGCAGGTGGTCGTGTCGCCGCGCGACCCCAAGGGGCCGCAGGTCCATGAGATCCCGGTCGATTCGACCCTGCTGGAGGCAGGCGACCACAACGGCTCGACCTTCTATCAGCATCAGCGGTTCCTGGAACTGGTGCGCGGCCAGCGCGCGGCGCCCGAGGTGACGGTCCTGGACGGCATCTGGGCCGTGCGCATGGGACTGGCCGCCCAGACCGCCATGACCGAAGGGCGCGTCGTCGACCTGTGACGGCCCGCACAACCGATGTGCGGCGGGGACAGTGCCCCCGCCGCGCGATCTGCGCTATGGCTGGGGAAACCGAACCAAGGGTCCCCCATGCGCCACAACACCGCCCGCAGCTATGGCAGCGTCGCCCGCAGCCTGCATTGGCTGACCGCCCTGATCATCCTGTCCAACATCGCCCTGGGTCTGTGGGCCGAACGCATCCCGCTGGACCAGATGGCGCTCAAGGTGCAGGTCTTTTCCCTGCACAAGACGCTGGGCATCGCGGCGCTGGTCGTGGCGCTGGCGCGGATCGGCTGGGCGCTGACCCAGACCCGCCCCGCCCCCGTCCATCCCGAACGCCGCCTTGAGACGCTGCTGGCCGAGGCGGTGCACTGGACCCTCTATGGCGCGATGGTGCTGGTCCCGGTGACCGGCTGGATCGAACATGCCGCGTCCGAGGGCTATGCCCCGATCCTGTGGCCGCTGGGGCAGGGGCTGCCGCTGGTGCCGAAATCGCCCGCGCTGGCGATGACCATGGCGCAGGTGCATCACGTCTTTGCCTTTCTGCTGATCGGGTCGGTGGTCCTGCATGTGGCGGGCGCGGTTAAGCACGCCGTGATCGACCGTGACGGCGTCCTGGGCCGCATGACGCGGGGCCTGCCCGCGGGCGATGGCATCGTGGCGCGGCACCTGATGCCCGCGCTGGTTGCGCTGGCGGTGTTCGGGGCGGGGGCGGCCTATGCGCTGGCCACCCGGCCCATGGACGCGGCCCCTGGTGCTGCGCTGGAACAGGCGGCCTCGGACTGGCAGGTCCAGGACGGGACGCTGGGGTTCGCCGTGCGCCAGATGGGGTCGACCGTTACCGGGCAGTTTTCCGACTGGACGGCGGCGATCACCTTTGACCCGGACAGCGGGGTAGGGGCGGTGACCGTGACCATCAACATGGACAGCGTGACCATCGGCACCGTCACCGACCAGGCCAAGGGCGCCGAATTTTTCGACGTCACAGCCCACCCCACCGCCGTTTTCGAGGGCATCATCCGCCCCGAGGGCGACGGCTATGTCGCCGAAGGCCCGCTCAGCCTGCGCGGCCAGCAGATGCCCGTCACGCTGCCCTTTGCCCTGACCATCACCGACGGGCTGGCCCAGATGCAGGGTCAGGCGGTCATGGATCGCCGCGATTGGCAGGTGGGGGCGGGCTATGCCGATGAATCGACGGTGGGGTTCCAGGTGGATCTGACCGTGGCCCTGACCGCCCGGCGCTGACGACCCCACGCAGATGTGCGCAGGCTGACAGGGCCTGTTCGCGCATCGCTAGTTGCCCCGCACCCCCCTTTGCAAGGATGGTGCCCCCATAACGAACGGAGATTTCGATGCTGAAAACGACCGCCCTGACCGCCGCCCTGACCCTTGTCGCCGGTGCCGCCCTGGCCGAGCCGGTGGCCTATGACCTGGACACCTCGCACAGCCAGATCGTGTTCAACTATGACCACCTGGGCTTTTCGACCACCTACGGGATGTTCGGCGACATCACCGGCGTGATCACCTTCGACGCCGAGGACCCTGCCGCCTCCTCGGTCGAGGCCACGTTCCCCGTCGCCTCGCTGATGACCGGCTTTGCTGGCCGTGACGAGCATTTCCTGTCGGGCGACTTCTTCGGCTCGGAGGCCGCCGCCCCCGAGGTCACCTTCGTGTCCACGGGCATCGAGGTCACCGGCGACACCACCGCGCTGATCACCGGCGACCTGACGCTGAACGGCGTCACGCAGTCGGTCGTGCTGGACACCACGCTGAACCAGCAGGGCACCCACCCGATGGAAAACAAGCCGTGGCTGGGCTTCAACGCCACCACGACCCTGGTGCGCAGCGACTATGGCCTGGGCATGTTCGCCCCCGCCGTGTCGGACGAGGTCGAGGTGATCATCTCGGTCGAGGCCATGCCGCAGGAGTGATCCCGCGCAGGGACGACCATCAGGCCCGCGACATCGTCGCGGGCCTTTTGCATGACGCGATGCGGTTTGCGCGAACCATGCGGTTTGAATTGACTTTTCGGCCCCGCACGCGCACTGACGGCTGAACGAAAGCGAGTGCAAGCGGCCATGACCACCGGCGATGCGTCCCTTTCCGGCCTTTCCGTCACCCCGTCCGACAACGGCGTGATGCTGTCCGGCGATCTGGTCGTGTGGACGCTTGGCGCGCTGGCCCCGGTTCCCCCATCGTCGCGGATCGACCTGTCCGGCCTGTCGCGGCTGGACACGGCGGGGGCCTGGGATCTGGTGGCGCGCCGCGCGGCGGGGGCCGATCTGGTCGGGCTGTCCGCGGGCCATGCGGGGTTGCTGGACACCGTGGCCGACGCCCTGCCCACGCGCAAGGCCGACCCTGCGCCTGACCCCCGCTTGCGGCGGCTGCTGGTCGCGACCGGCGCGCGGGTGGTGGGCGCGCTGCGCTATCTGGCGCAGCTGGCCGAATATCTGGGCCGCGTGCTGGCCGCCCTGGCCCGCGGCCTCCGCAGGCCAGGGCGTTTTCCGATGACGTCGCTGGTCCATCACGCGCAGCAGACCGGCCTGCGCGCCGTGCCCATCGTCGCGGTGATGTCCTTTCTGATCGGGGTGGTGCTGGCCTATCAGGGGTCCGACCAGCTGCGCCAGTTCGGGGCCGAGGTCTTTGTCGTGGACCTGATCGCCATTTCCATCCTGCGCGAACTGGGCATCCTGCTGACCGCCATCGTGGTGGCGGGGCGCACGGCATCGGCGCTGACGGCGTCGATCGGGTCGATGAAGATGCGCCAGGAAATCGACGCGATGCGCACCCTGGGGCTGGACCCTGACATGGTGCTGATCCTGCCGCGCGTGCTGGCGCTGGTGGTGATGCTGCCCATCCTGGGGCTGATCTCGGCGCTGTCGGGGCTGATCGGGGGCGCGGTGATGTCCTGGGTCGAGCTGGGGATATCGCCCGCCGTGTTCCTGGCGCGGCTGGCCGATATCAGCGTGACCCATGCCATCGTCGGGCTGCTCAAGGCGCCGGTCTTCGCGCTGATCATCGGGGTGATCGGCTGTCACGCGGGCATGCAGGTCGGCAAGGACGCGGAATCATTGGGGCGGATGACCTCCTCCGCGGTGGTCAGCGCGATCTTTGCGGTGATCATCGCGGACGCGGCCTTTTCCATCTTTTTCGCGCAGGTCGGGCTGTGAGCGGGGACCCCGTGATCCGCGTCCGGGGCCTGCGCACGGCATTCGGGTCGCATGTGGTTCCTTGACAACGGTTCGATCTGTCAACCTAAAACACTATATTTCCTGGACTACCTCATCAGGTCGATAATATGGCTCTCTGGACATCGAGAGGCGCC
>NZ_MEES01000009.1:0-66877 GCF_001724535.1 Paracoccus sp. SCN 68-21
TGTTCAAAGCCCTTGGTGACATCTGCAGCATGTTCTCACCCGAAGAATGCTGGAACTACTTCCACGCTGCAGGCTATGTGTCAGGTTAAAAGCGAAATGGTCTAGCGGTTCGCATCCTCGATCAGGCGGCGATGGCGGCGCGCCTCGGTCAGCGCCTCCTCAAAGCGGGTGATGCCCTTGGCCTCCAGCGCGGGGATCAGGCGCAGGAACGCCTCGGCGGTCGCGATGGTGTCGCCCATCGCGGTGTGGCGGGCCTCGGGCGGGATCGCGATGCCAAGGCGTTCAGTCAGCGCGTCCAGCGAATGCACCTCGGACTGGCCCCAGACCATCGCGGACAGAACCACCGTGTCCAGCACGCGGTTGTCGAACCGCGCCCCTGTCTCGGCCTCGGCCCGGCGCAGAAAGCCCATGTCAAAGGGCGCGTTATGCGCGATCAGCACGCTGTCGTCGCAGAAATGCCGGAACGCGGTCAGCGCCGCCGTCAGGTCTGGCGCATCCGCCACCATCGCGTCAGTGATGCCGTGGATCGCGGTCGAGGCGGGCGGAATGGGTCGTCCGGGGTTCACCAGCGTCTCGAACCGCTCTCCGGTCAGGCGGCCGCGCGCCAGACGCAGGCCGGCGATCTGGACGATGCGGTCGCGGTCCTCCAGCCCGGTGGTCTCGGTGTCAAAGACCACGCAGGTCAGATCGGACAGGCGCGACGACGCAGCCCCCCGCGCCGCCAGCGCGAAATCATAGGTGACGCCCGCGCCATCCGCATGCCCCTGCGCCAAGGGCAGTGGCATGACCAGACGCGCGGTGGCCCCATCGGCCTCGGGCCAGAGGCCGGTGCCGTGCCGCGCCAGGATCTCGGCCCCGGTCAGGCCGGGCTGGCCGGGATCGGGCGCCTCTTCCAGCCAGCCCTCCAGCTGGCCGATGGGCACTGGCGCCCCGGTCCATTCCAAGGCCAGCCGCATCTGCCCCGGCTGATCGGGATGGACCGCCATCCGCGGCACATGGCCCAGGGCGCGCACCTGCGCATCCAGCGCCAGCAGCAGCGCGTTCAGCCCCGCCGCCTCGGCCTGAAAGACCAGCGGCAGCAGCGGCTCGGCCCAGGTCAACCCGGCGGTCAGTTCGGCCAGCGTGGCCGTGTCGCCCGGCGCATCCGTGGCCAGGATCTGGGACAGGGTGCGCGTGGCCTGGGCCAGCCCCTGCCCCTCGGCCCGGATGGCTGCGGCCAGGGCGGGCGGGATCGGCCCGTCCAGCGCGTCCAGCATCGGCACCAGGGTCGCGGCATGGCGGCGCAGCGCCTCCAGCGTGGCGCGGGGGGCGGGGCGTTCGACGGCGCGGTCGCGCAGGATCAGCAGCAGCCCCCCCTCGACCGGGCGCAGGCGGCCCTGCAGGCGCACCCCCTGCGCGGTCAGGCATGACAGGTCGGTCGCCTGCGCCCCCGCCGCCAACCGCATCCGCGCGGCGATCAGCGCCCCCGGCGACAGGTGGCCCCCAAGATCGCGGTCCAGCGCCAGGCCGGGCAGCAGCCGCGCCGCGCTGGCGTTGTAGAACACCACCCGCCCGCGCGCATCGGCCATGACCGCGCCCGCCCCGAAATCCGCCAAAATCGATTCGAGGCTGGCCTTTTCGCGCATGATCTCGGCCGCGTGGCGGTCCAGCGCCAGCGCCAGCGCCTGATCGGACCGCTGCCGGGCCAGTGCCGCGTCGCGCGCGGCGGGCCCCAGATCGGCCAGATAGCGGGCCTGTTGCTGATCGGGCACGCCGCCCGTGCGCAGGGCACCGGCCAGCGTCTCGATGGGGCGGGCGACATTCTGGTCGAACAGGAACCACAGCCCGGTCAGCAGGCCGGTCAGCCCGAACCCCAGCAGCATGACCGCCTGCGCCAGCCCGTCGGTCCCCTGCCCCGCCCGCCACAGCGCCAGCCCCGCCACCACCAGCGCCAGCGCCAGCGTGCCCGCGAACAGCGCCAGG
This sequence comes from Paracoccus sp. SCN 68-21, assembly GCF_001724535.1. NCBI lineage: Bacteria > Pseudomonadati > Pseudomonadota > Alphaproteobacteria > Rhodobacterales > Paracoccaceae > Paracoccus > Paracoccus sp. SCN 68-21. The sequence continues at coordinate 1,963 of NZ_MEES01000009.1, forward strand.
ACGCGCCTGCGCATCAGGACAGCAGCCGGGCCATCTCGGCCCGCAGCTCGGCCAGCTCGAACGGCTTAGCGATGAACCCGTCGGCCCCCAGGGCCAGGCCCTTGCGGCGTTCGACGACCGATCCGCGCGCGGTCATCATCAGCACCCGCACCCCGGCCAGATCGGGGTCGGCGCGCACGTCCTGCACGATCTGATAGCCCGAGACATCGGGCAGCATCACGTCCAGCAGCACCAGGTCGGGCCGGGTGTCGCGGATGCGGGCGACGGCCCCCTTGCCGGTGGCCAGGCGGTCATGGCGGTGACCGTCCCGCGTCAGCAGGAAATCCAGCGCGGTGGCGATATTGTCCTCATCCTCGATCACCAGGATGTCAGCCATTGGAACCTCCTGCGGGGCAAACGGTGGCAAAGGCGGCGTCGTCGCCCGCGGGCATCCAGTCGCCGCGGGCGGGCCGGATGCGGGCACCCGAACAGTCGAAATCCTGCGGCACGATCACGGTCTGGCCGCGCCGTTCGACCAGCATGATCGGCGCGCTGCGGGTGCCGTCGGCAGCATCGGTGATCTGACCGGGGTCCAGCGCTGCAAAGCGCACCTCAACCGGCGCCAGATAGGTCCAGGGCGCCCAGACCTGAGAGGCGCGGCCCACGACCAGCACCTGCGCCCCCTCGGGCAAAGCGGCGCGGGCGCGGTCGAACCAGGCATAGTCGTTCCACACAGAATAGCTGACCATCGACAGGCCGATGCCCGCCGTCAGCAGCCAGGGCGGCGGCGACAGCCCCGCCTTGCGCGCCGCATGCATGCCCGCGTAAAGCACCGCAAAGGCGCCGACCGCCACCGCGATCACCCCCAGAATATCGGCCCCGATCCCACTCATCCCAGCATTCCCTTGCCATGTCCCACCGCCGACTGCATGCCCCTCACCACGACAAAGGCGTCGCGCAGGTGGCTGCGTTCGAAATCCGACAGATCCGCCGGTGAGAGGTAATTGTCGGGCTTGCGCCCCGCGCGCACCAGATGCGCCTGGTTCTCCAGCCGCGCCGTCTGGATCAGGTCATAGGCCGCGATCAGGTCCCGCGCCCCCGTGGCCGAGATGACGCCGCGCGTCTCGGCATCCTCCAGCCGGGCGCGGGTGTTCACCGCCGCGATCCGCCCCTGCAGCGCATAGACCCGCGCCAGATCGGCCACCGGGACCACGCCGTTATGCTTCATGTCGATATGGTGGCGGTGCTCTCCGTGGCGGATCGTGGCAAAGCCCCCGATCAATCCAAGCGGGGGCCGATGTTTCAATGAATTTCCAATCATATGCGCGACAAAGATCGAATTCTTCGACGCCGCCTCCAGCGTCCCCGTCTGCAATCCGTCCAGCAGCGACGCATCACCCCCGATCGCGCGCAGGTCGAACATGACCGAGGCCAGCATCTGCGCCTCGGGGCTGGGATGGCGGGTCCAGTCGTCGAAATAGTCCTGCCAGACCTCGACCGGCTGGCACCAGCGCGGATTGGTGGCCATCATGTCGCCGGGGCAATGGACATAGCCGCAGGCGTTCAGTCCGTCGCTGACCCGCCGCGCCAGACGCGTGAACCACGGATCGCGCGGGTCCGCCCCCGGCCCCAGGATCAGGCAGTTGTCCTGATCGCTGACGCCGGTCTGCTCCTGTCGGCCCTGGCTGCCGCAGGCGGCCCAGCACCAGGGCGCAGGCGCGGGACCCAGATCGGCGGCGGTCAGGTCCAGCAGGCGGCGCGTCACCGCATCGGCGATGTCGGTGATCATGCGGGTGACGATCTCGTGGCGCTGGCGGGCCTGCACCAGCTGGACCATCAGTTCGGGGATGCGGGCGGTCACGGCGGCCATCTGGCCCACATCGCGGGCCTTGGCGACCTCGCGGATCAGGCCTGCGGCGGATATGGCCTGCACCCGCGTCAGATCGGTCTGGCTGACCATGCCGACGAAACGGCCATCCTCGACCACCGGCAGATGGCTGATGCGCCGCTCCAGCATGGCGTTCAGGACGTCATAGCCCAGGGCCTGCGGCGCCAGCGTGATCGGGTCGGGCGTCATCACCTGGGACACCGGCTGGCGCATGTCGCGCCCCTCGGCCACGACGCGGTTCGACATGTCGCGGATGGTGACCAGCCCGATCAGGCGCGTGCCCTCGGTGATGCCCAGGCTGCTGACGCGGGCCTCGCGCATCAGGCGGGCGGCCTCAATGATGGGGGTGTCGGGGGAACAGCTGACGGGTTTGCCCGACAGCAGCTCTCCCACCTTGAGGCGCGCCAGGTCGCTGCCGCGATCGACCGGGCCCCGGCCCCGGTCAAAGAACCGGCCCACCGCGCGATGTTCGGCGATGAGGCGGATCACCTCGGCGCGGGGCAGCATCAGGATCACCGCCGGTTCGATCACGCGAGCCGAGGTGACGGCCACCCCGTCGCGCAACAGCCCCCGCTCGCCAAAGGAATTGCGCGGGCCCAGCTGGGACACGCTGTCGCCGTTGCGGTCGGTCACGGCCACGCGGCCGGTCTCGATCAGATACAGGCCCGGCAGGCGGTCGCCGAATTCATAGATCACGTCGCCTGCGGCGAAGGACCTGCGGCTGAAGGAACCGGCGACCCGCGCCAGCTCGTCCCGCTTCAGGCTGTCATAGGGATGCACGGTGGCGATGAAGTCGACGGTGGCGTCGGGCATCCGGGCTGACCTTGTGCGAGGGGGTGCCGCGCCCCCGATGGGGACGCGGCAAGGGTATCAGTGAGAGATCGCGCCGCCCGCACCGCGCGGAACGCGGATCGATTCGACCAGCTCCTGCACATGGGCCGGGGGCCGCTTGCTGATCGCCGAGACGCCGAAGGCGACGGCAAAGTTGATCAGCGCGCCGATGGTCCCGAACGAGGCCGGCGAGATGCCGAACAGCCAGGCATCGGGCGTGTCGGGCAGGAAGTTGGTCCCCGCCACGAAGAAGATCCCCTTGTAGGCGAAGATATAGAGGATCGTGGACAGCATGCCCGCGATCATGCCCGCGATGGCGCCTTCCTTGCCGACGCGGCTAGAGAAGATCCCCATCATCAGCACCGGGAAGATCGAGCTGGCCGCCAGGCCGAAGGCCAGCGCCACGGTCTGCGCCGCAAAGCCCGGCGGGTTCAGACCCAGGATCGTGGCTACCAGGATCGATGCCGCCATCGAGATGCGCGCCGCCATCAGTTCGCCCTTTTCGCTGATGTTGGGCATCAAGGTGCCCTTGATCAGGTCGTGGGACACGGCGCCCGAGATCGCCAGCAGCAGACCCGCCGCGGTGGACAGTGCCGCCGCCAGGCCGCCTGCGGCGACGATGGCGATGACCCAACCCGGCAGGTTGGCGATTTCGGGGTTTGCCAGCACCATGATGTCGTTGTTCACGGTGGTCAGCTCGTTGCCCACCAGGCCCTGCTCGGCGATGACCGCCGCGACGGGGGCGTTGGCCGCGCCTGCCTCGTTATAGTACTGGATCAGGCCGTCGCCGTTCTTGTCTTCCCAGTTCAGCAGGCCGGTGACCTGCCAGTTGCGCATCCACGCCAGATCCGGCGAGGTCTCGATATCGGCCAGCGAGACGGCAGGCTGGCTGAAGGTGTCGCCCTGCTCGGCGCCCGGCCACATGGTCGCGGTCAGGTTGAAGCGCGCCATCGATCCGACCGCCGGGGCGACCGTATAGAGCAGCGCGATGAAGACCAGCGCCCAGCCTGCCGACTTGCGGGCATCGGAGACCTTGGGCACGGTGAAGAAGCGGATGATCACGTGCGGCAGACCCGCGGTGCCGATCATCAGCGCCATCGTGAACAGGACCATGTCCAGGGTCGAGTTGTGGTGCTCGGTATAGGCGCGGAAGCCCAAGTCGGTCACGAGACCGTCCAGCTGCGCCAGGAACGCCACGCCCGATCCCTCATGCGTGCCGAACAGGCCCAGAGGCGGCAGGAAGTTGCCCGTCAGCTGCAGCGAGATGAACACCGCCGGGATCGTATAGGCGATGATCAGCACGACATACTGCGCGACCTGCGTGTAGGTGATGCCCTTCATGCCGCCAAGAACGGCATAGCAGAACACCAGCGCCGCGCCGATCCACAGGCCGGTCGCGTTCGACACCTCGAGATAGCGCGAGAAGGTGACGCCCACGCCGGTCATCTGGCCGATGACGTAGGTGATCGAGACGATCAGCAGGCAGATCACGCCGATGATGCGCGCGGTCGGCGAATAGAAGCGGTCGCCGATGAATTCCGGCACGGTGAACTTGCCGAATTTCCGCAGATAGGGCGCCAGCAGCAGCGCCAGCAGCACATAGCCGCCCGTCCAGCCCATCAGGTAGGTCGAGTTGTCATAGCCCGTGAAGGCGATCAGACCCGCCATCGAGATGAAGGACGCCGCCGACATCCAGTCGGCCGCGGTCGCCATGCCGTTCATGACGGGACCCACGCCGCGGTTGGCGGCGTAGAATTCTGCGGTGGATTTCGCCCGGCAATAGATGGCGATGCCGATATACAGCGCGAAGGACGCCGTGATGAACAGAAGGTTCAGGGTAAACTGGCTCATGGCTGTTTCCTCACTCGTCCACGCCGTGTTCGGCGTCCAGGCGGTTCATGCGCCAGGTGTAGAAGAAGATCAGCGCGATGAAGCACAGGATCGACCCCTGCTGCGCGAACCAGAAGCCCAGGTCCGTGCCACCGACCGAGATGCCCGACAGCAGCGGCCTCAGAACGATGCCGAAGCCGTAAGACACCAGCGCCCAGATCGCGAGGCAGATGTAGATAATGCGTAGATTGGCCTGCCAATAGGCATTCGAGGATTGTCTGTCACTCATGTCTCTAGGTCCCTCCCTGTTCAGACATGTCTGTCACTCCGCCCTTGTCTTGTTCCTGCCCGACCCCGGCGGCGGGTCCGGGCGGGCTTGCGGGGGACGCGGACGCCCCCCGGCCCGTCGTCAGCCGCGATTCATGCGGTTGGCAATCAGATCGTCCACGACCTCCGGCTCGGCCAGGGTCGAGGTGTCGCCCAGGGTGCCGTGGTCGTTCTCGGCGATCTTGCGCAGGATGCGGCGCATGATCTTGCCCGAGCGTGTCTTGGGAAGGCCCGGCGCCCATTGGATCAGGTCCGGCTTGGCGATGGGGCCGATCTCGGTGCGGACCCATTTCTCCAGGTCGGCGCGCAGCTCATCCGTGGGGTCGACGCCGTTCATCAGGGTGACATAGGCATAGATGCCCTGCCCCTTCATCGGGTGCGTATAGCCCACGACCGCGGCTTCGGCGACCTTTTCGTGGGCGACCAGCGCCGATTCGACCTCGGCGGTGCCCATGCGGTGGCCGCTGACGTTGATGACGTCATCGACGCGTCCGGTGATCCAGTAATACCCGTCCTCGTCGCGGCGGCAGCCGTCGCCGGTGAAGTAGTACCCCGGATACTGCTGGAAATACGCCTCCTCAAAGCGGGCGTGATCGCCCCACAGGGTGCGCATCTGGCCGGGCCAGCTGTCCGCGATGCACAGCACGCCCTCGGCCGGGTCACCCTGCTGGATCTCTGCCGTTGCCGCGTCCAGGATCACCGGCTTGACCCCGAAGAAGGGCACGGTCGCCGATCCGGGCTTGGTCTCGGTCGCGCCGGGCAGCGGCGTGATCAGGTGGCCGCCGGTCTCGGTCTGCCACCAGGTGTCGACGATGGGGCAGCGGCCTTGGCCGACATGTTCGTTATACCAGTTCCACGCCTCGGGGTTGATCGGCTCTCCGACCGTGCCCAGGATGCGCAGGGACGACAGGTCGTGTTTCTCGACCCATTCCGGCCCCTTGGCCATCAGGCTGCGGATCGCGGTCGGCGCGGTATAGAACTGGCTGACCTTGTGCTTGGCGCAGACCTCCCAGAAGCGGCCGGCATCGGGAAAGGTCGGCACGCCCTCGAACATGATCGTGGTGGCGCCATTCGCCAGCGGGCCATAGATGATATAGCTGTGGCCCGTGACCCAGCCCACATCCGCCGTGCACCAGAAGACGTCGCCGTCCTGATAGTCGAAGGTGTATTGATGCGTCATCGCGGCATAGACCAGATAGCCGCCGGTCGTGTGGACCACGCCCTTGGGCTTGCCCGTCGACCCGGAGGTGTACAGGATGAACAGCGGGTCCTCAGCCCCCATCGGGCGCGGCGGGCAATCGGGCGCAACCTCGGCCATCATTGCCTTGACGTCGACATCGCGGCCCTCGACCCAGGTGGTCTGGTCGCCGGTATGCTTGACCACCAGGCAGCGCACCTTGTCCGAACAATGCAGCAGGGCCGCGTCGGCGTTCGATTTCAGCGCCGTCCGGCGACCGCCGCGGGGGGCGCTGTCGGCGGTGATGACCACCTTGGCACCGCAATCGTTGATGCGGTTGGCCAGCGCATCGGGCGAAAAGCCCGCGAACACGATCGAATGGATCGCCCCGATCCGCGCGCAGGCCAGCATGGCATAGGCCGCCTCGGGGATCATCGGCAGATAGATCACCACCCGGTCGCCGCGCATCACGCCCTGCGCCAGCAGGACGTTGGCCATGCGGTTCACGCGCTCGGACAACTGGGCATAGGTGATGTGCTCGGCCGGGGTCGCGGGGTCGTCGGGCTCGAAGATGATCGCGGTCTGGTCGGCACGCGTCGCCAGATGGCGGTCGATGCAGTTGACCGATGCGTTCAGGACGCCATCCTCGAACCACTTGATGCTGACCTGGCCCAGGGTGAAATCGGTGTTCTTCACCCTGGTGAAGGGCGTCTGCCAGTCCAGGCGCATGCCCTCGCGGGCCCAAAAGCCCTCGGGGTCGCGCATCGATTCGTCATACAGCCGCACATAGTCCGCAGGCCCCGCATGCGCCTGTTCCAGACCTGCCGGAATGGGATGTTTGCGAATGTTTTCAGCGGTCATGAGATCCCCCCTCGTCGTCGCCGTGATGCGGCCCGATGCGCATCCATGGGATGCAGACCGCCCTTGGGGGTATGTTAATCACATTTCCTTAATTCTGTTAAGTCATTTTTTATAAACGGAAAATTTGTAAATACGTTGACCGATGATCAGTCCGTTTTGTAAATTCCTTCACAAGGCTCGACTAGGGCCACGCTGTCGGCCAGAGCGGCCCGCACCGCGGGCGACGCGCCCGTCGCCAGAACCCGCGTGCCGCGCGGCCCCATCCGGTCGGACAGATCGCGGATCATCTGCGCGCCGCTACGGTCGATCAGGGTCACCTGTGCCATGTCCAGCACCAGCAGCCGGGGCTGCGCGTTGATGCGCGCCAGCACCCCCTCGATGCGCGCGACCGAGCCGAAGAAGACCGGCCCCGACAGGTGGATCACCATGTGGTCGGGGTCCTCCTCGGGCAGCGTGGCGGGCGGATGCGCCATGCCCTGATGCGCCATCCGCGCGATGAACAGCAGCCCCGTCAGCGCCATGCCGATCAGGATGCCCATGATCAGGTCGTGCAGGATCACCCCCAGGAAGGTCGCGGCCATGATCCCGGCCTCGGCCCGGTCGATGCGGATCAGGCTGGCGATGGCGTGCCATTCGATCATCTTCCAGCTGACCAGCATCAGCAGGCCCGCCAGCCCGGCCAGGGGAATGGCGCCCACAAGCGGCGCGGCCAGCATCAGGAACGCCAGCAGCAGCCCCGCATGGATCATGCCCGATGCGGGGCCACGGCTGCCGGCCTTCACGTTGGTGGCGGTGCGCGCGATGGTGCCTGTGGTGCAGAAGCCGCCGAACAGACCCGCGCCGATATTGGCCAGGCCCTGTCCGATCAGCTCGTCATCGGGGCGCATGCGGCTGCCCGACATCTGGTCGGCGACCATCGCCGACAGCAGCGATTCGATGGCCCCCAGCAGCGTGAAGGCCAGCGCAAAGGGCAGCGCGGCCTGAACCGCCGCCCAGTCCGGCATCGGCAGGATCGGCATGGGCAGGCCCGAGGGCAGCGCCCCGAACCGGTCAAAGACCGAGGGCGCGGGCAGGATCTGCGCCATCAGTGTCGCGGCCACGATGCCGACCAGCATCGCGGGCACGCGCGGTGCGAACCGCTGGCAGGCCAGGATGACGGCGATGGTCAGGGCCGCAATGGCCGCCGCGGCGGGGGTCAGCGTGTCGCGGACCTGCCACAGCGCGGCCAGCTTGGGGATCAGCAGGCCCGGCTCGGGCGCGGCGGGGGTCAGGCCCAGCAGGTCGCGCAGCTGGCTGGCCGCGATGATCACCGCGATGCCCGCCGTAAAGCCCACGATCACCGGATAGGGCACCAGCCGGATGACGCCCCCAAGGCGCAGCACGCCCAGGGCCGCCAGCATCAGCCCCGACAGCATCGTGGCCAGGATCAGCCCGTCCACGCCGATCGCGGCCACGCATCCCGCGACCAGCACGATGAACGCGCCCGCAGGTCCGCCGATCTGGTGGCGGGTGCCGCCCATGGCGCTGACCAGGAAACCGCCGACGATGGCCGTCACCAACCCCCGGTCGGGGCCGACCCCGCTGGCGATGGCGATGGCCAGGGACAGCGGCAATGCCACGATGGCGACCGTCAGGCCCGCCTGCAGATCCCTGAGATCGATGGAAACATCCAGAAAAGCAGGACGATAGCCCATGGGACATCCTTGCATGGCCGGGGCCGAGGTTGCCCCCGGCCCCGGCCCCTTGTCAATGACCGCTGCCCTATTGCGGGCGGTCCATCCGGGCATAGACGCAGACCCGTCCGCGCACGCCCTGAGACCAGTTCAGGCGGATCTGGCGCTTTGTGTTGCCCTGTTCGACCTGCACCACGGGGCTGGCATCCAGCCGCGTGCCATTGGAGGTCAGCAGGTTGGTCTCGGTCACCACCGACTGCACCGAACGCGCCCATCCCTGGAACGGCAGACCGGTCAGATCGGGTGACGACCAGGTTGCCGCCGCAGTGTTCTGGGTCATCTGGATCATCAGCGGGTTCGCGACATAGGTGTTGACCCCGTTGAAGGTGTTGGCCTCGAACTGCAGGTTGCGCATGCCGTTATAGTTCAGATCCGCGATCGAGGTGTCGACCCGGTCGATCCGCTGGATATTGCCGAACAGCGCCTTGAAGACATTGCCCACCACGTTCAGACCCTGGATGAAATGCCCGTTGCCATAGGGCTTGACCGTGATCCAGGTGAACCAGGGCACGGTGTTCGAACACAGGAACGTGTTGCCCGTCAGGGTCAGGCCGCCAAAGCTGAACTCGGACCCGGTGAAGTTCGGAAAGGCGCTGTGCTCGTTCGTCCATTCGATCGACGCGTTATCGACGTAATTGCCCGTGACGGTGGTCTGGACGTTGGGCTGGGTCAGCACCAGGCCTGCATAGCGCAGCCCCTCGCCCGAGCCGTCGCCCTGGAACCAGTGGTTGCCGGTGATGATGTGCCCGCCGCCATTGGCCACCAGGAAATGCGCGAACCGGACAAAGCGGTTGTTGCGGATCTTGATGTCGTTGGCGTTCACGTTGATCGCGACGGTGGTGCGCTGCTGGGCGGGCAGGTCCATGTCGTTGGACAGGAACTGGCAGTTGTCGACCAGCAGATCCTGGCAGCCGCGCCCGATCGAGGTGATGCCGCGATCCTTGGGCCGGGTGAAGTAGCAGTCCGAGAACTGGAACATCTCGCCCTGCGGGGGCAGCAGGACGGCGCTGGAGATGCGGTCGCAGCCAAAATCGATCTTGGAGAAGTTCAGGCGGCTAAGCTCTCGCACTCCGGAAAAGTCGAACAGATAGCGAAAGCGTTCGAAATTATAGGTCCGCGTGCCCGCCCCGCCGAACAGGGGCTGGGACAGGGTCAGGGTGCCTTGGGTCACGTTCTTGCTGTTGACATAGACCTCGCGGCCGACGCCGTTGCCGTTCACGCGGCTGCCGACCTCGATCGCGCCGACATTGGCCACGTTGCTCAGCAGGAAGGGTTGGTTCGGGGTATAGGTCGCGACGCTGGTGGTGCGGCCGGTTTCCCAGGCAGGCCCCGGCTTGGCCTGGATCGAGCCGTTCTGGATCACGCGACGGTTCGAGAACCCCTCCAGCGTGGGGGCAAGGTCGGCCAGGATCAGCGGCTCGTCCAGGTCGACACGGCGACCGCACAGGTCCAGCGAGATGTGATCGGTAAAGCCCATCAGCGCCTGCAGCGCCTTCTTCATGCCCAGGGTCTCGTCCCCGAAGGCATCGGCATAGGTCGGGAAATCAAAGCTGCGCAGAAAGGCCACGCGGGTTGCGGCGGGGGTGCTGATGCGGCCCTTGAACCGGATGCGGCTGTTGATCGAGATGTCGCCCGAGATGAAGAAATTGCCCGACGGCACGACGATCTGCCCGCCGCCCGCCGCGGAATCCGCCGCCAGAAAGGCCGCGCGGTCGTTGGTGACGCCGTTGCCCACGGCCCCGAAATCGCGCACGTCGACCCAGTCCAGCAGCGAAGGCACGAAGGCCGCGGTGATATCCTCGATGCGGATCGATTCGATGCGGAAGGCGCCGCCATTCGCGCCCACCAGATCCAGCCCGAAATGGCCATAGACCGGGCGCGTGCCCCAGGGCATGTCCACGCCCGCGCGGTTACCGACGCCCACGATGGCGCTGACCTCGACCACCTCGCCATAGTTGCGCAGGGACACGGTGCGGCCCACGGTGACCAGCCCCGACACCGCATTGCGCGACCCGTCGCCCGCCCAGCCCGCGATCTGCACCCCCGCCAGCGCGCCCGCCACCGCCTTGACCCGCGCCGACACGCGCAGATAGACGCCCGGGATCATCGGCGTCTCGCCCATGAAGCGGACGCTGGTGGTGGTCTGCTGCTTGACGATCTCCAGGCAGGCGCCGAAATCCTGGTCGGCGGGCACCAGGGCGGCATTGGCCGCCTGATCCCAGGTCGGGCTGCCCGACACGCCGGTGCTGCGCGACCAAGCGCCCAGACCCGCCCGGAACGCGGGTGGCATCAGCAGCAGCCCGTTGGTGATGGCAATGTTCATCGGCTATCCCTCCGTAACGGCATGGCGGGCGGGCCTGCGATGACCCGCCGTGATGTCCGAAGGAATAGTTGATGAAAGGTTAACGGTGCCTGAAGACAGCGCGCGCTGCAACGGCGCGATCCGCAACATCGCGGGTCGCGCCGTTGCGCCTTAGCCGTGGTTGAACACCAGCTTGCCGTCCAGCGCATCCAGGATCAGGCCGCGCGTTTCATCGACCCCGTAAAGCGCAATGAAGCCGCCAAAGCGCGGACCCTGATCGGCACCCAGCAGCACCTGGTACAGCGCCGCGAACCAGTCGCGCAGCGGCTCGAACCCGTGCTCTTTGCCGACGGCAAAGACCATGGATTGCAGCGCCTCGGGGTCTGCGGGCTGGTCCCATGCGGCCAGGCGGTCGGCCAGGTCCTGCATCGCCGCCCGTTCCACGTCCGTGGGGGCGCGGAACTGACGCGAAGGGGCCACGAAATCGGTGAAATAGCGCAGCGCAAAGCCTGCCGCCTGATCCAGCCCGGGATGCGTCTCGGGACTGGCGTCGGGCGCATAGCGCCGGATGAAGCCCCACAGCCCGTCCTTGTCCGCGGCGCCCGCGACGGACGCCAGATTCAGCAGCATCTGGAACGGGATCGCCATGTCCGATGCGGGCACGTCGCCGCCATGAATGTGCCAGACCGGGTTCGCCAGCTTCTGTTCGGGCGTCTGGTCGGGATAGGCGCGCAACTGCTGGTGGTATTCGTCCACCGCCTTGGGAATGACGTCCAGATGCATCCGCTTGGCCGTCTTGGGCTTGAGATACATGAAATAGGACAGGCTTTCCGTGGACGCATAGGTCAGCCAGTCGTCGATCGACAGCCCGTTGCCCTTGGATTTGCTGATCTTCTGGCCGTCCTGGTCCAGGAACAGCTCATAGGTGAAATGCTCGGGCTTCCGCCCGCCCAGGATCTCGCAGATGCGGTCATAGATGGGGGTGTTGGTGCTGTGATCCTTGCCGTACATCTCGAAATCGACGTCCAGCGCGGCCCAACGGGCGCCGAAATCGGGCTTCCACTGCAGCTTCACGTTGCCGCCGGTGACCGGCAGGGTGATCTCCTCGCCGTCCTCGTCGAAGGTGATCGTCCCGGCCTTGGCGTCGACATGCTTGATCGGCACATACAGCACGCGGCCCGTCTTGGGGCTGATCGGCAGGAAGCAGGAATAGGTCTGCTGACGCTCCTCGCGCAGGCTTGCCAGCATCACCGCCATGATGTCGTCATAGCGTTCGGCGGCGCGCAGCAGCACGGCATCGAACTGGCCCGACTTGTAGAACTCGGTCGCGCTGACGAATTCGTAGTCGAACCCGAACGTGTCCAGAAAGCGGCGCAGCATGGCGTTGTTGTGATCGCCAAAGCTGTCATATTCGCCGAACGGATCGGGCACCGACGTCAGCGGCAGCTGCAGATGCTCCTTGAGCATCTCCTGATCCGGGACGTTCTCGGGGACCTTGCGCATGCCGTCCAGATCATCGCTGAAACAGATCAGCCGGGTCGGAATATCGCTGATCTCCTGAAAGGCGCGGCGGATCATGGTGGTCCGCGCGACCTCTCCGAAGGTGCCGATATGGGGCAGCCCCGAGGGGCCGTATCCTGTCTCGAACAGGACATAGCCCTTTTCGGGGGGCTGTTTCTCGTACCGCTTGAGCACCCGGCGCGCCTCTTCGAACGGCCAGGCCTTCGAGGTCATCGCGGCTTCGCGCAGGGTGGTCATGGGCGGATCTCCTGTCATGGGTCCGGAACGCTTATTGAAAGCGCCACCGATCGTCAATAATTTGCACCCGAACGAAGCGGAGACCCCCATGACCATCGACCTGCCTTCCCTGTCCCCCTGCGACGCGCTGGTCGCGGTGATGGTGGCCGTGTCCGCGTCGGACAGCACGATCCGCACCTCCGAACTGGTCGCGATCCAGCGCATGGTCGATCATGCGCCGGTCTTTGCCGCCTATGACGACGACCGCATCCGCGCGATCAGCCAGACCGTGATGACGTTGTTCGATGAGGAGGACGGCATCGACGCGCTGTTCGGCCTGATCCGCGACGCTTTGCCCGAAAAGCTGTACGAGACCGCCTATGCGCTGGCCTGCGACGTGGGCGCCGCCGATGGCCGCCTCTACGAGGGCGAGGTCGTGATGCTGGCCGAGATCCGCGACCAGCTGAACATCAGCCGTCTGCATGCCGCCGCGATCGAGCTGTCGGCCCGCGTGCGCCACATGACCGTCTGATCAGGTCAGCCGGGCGGCAAAGCTGCCCAGCAGGTCGGCATGCACCGCCTTGGCCCGCGCGGTCCAGGTGCTGACGCCGGCGGGCAGCTCCTGCCCGATGGCGCGCTGGCGGCGGGCGGGATCGGTGCAGAAGATCGCAAAGACCCCCTGCGCGCCCGACGGCGCGGTGACATAGCCCGCCAGGTTCGACACGAAGTTCAGCGTCCCCGTCTTGGCCGCGATGCGCGGCGCGTCCGGGGCATCGGACAGCGGCTGGTCGCGCATCAGGCCCGCCAGGTCCAGGTCGCGCCCCGGCCCCGACAGGATGCGCGTCATCGCCCAGGGGCTGATGCGGCTGTCCCCCGACAGGCCCGAATGATCGGCCAGCCGCACCCCCTGCCCCGCATCGCCCAGCCAGACCCGCATCGCCTCGCCCGATCCGACCAGATCGGCCGCGCCGCTGGCATGCAGGCCGATCGCCTCGGCCGTGAGGTTGGTGGAATAGCGCAGCATGTCGCGCAGCAGCATCTGCAGCGGCGGGCTGTCGTGATGGGCCAGCACCGGCCCCTCGGGCGGGCGGTCCAGCACCTGGGGCGACGGCAGGACCAGCCCGCGCGCCCGGCACAGCGTCTGGAACACGTCGGCGGCATACAGCTCGGGCAGGCGCACGGGCAACCAGCGGCTGCCGTTCCGGCCCATCGCCGCGCGCGACACGGTCCAGTATTCCCGCTCCAGATCATGGCGATAGCGGAACAGGTCGGCGTGATCGCCGGGCATGGCCGTCACGGTATAGGCGCGCGGCGACAGGGACGTGCCGCGGGCCTCGACGCTCATCTGATGCTCGACGCCGACGCGGGACCAGCCCAGATGGACCCGGTTGAAGTTCAGCATCATCCCCGAGACCGAGGGGTTGTAGGGCAGATGATCGGCCTGTTCGGGCGCGATTTCGGGAATGGCGGGCAGCGCGCCGCCCCAGATGCCGAACCGCGAGGGCGCGGGCAGGCCCAGCCCGGCCAGATCATCGGCCAGCCGCGCCAGATCGTCGGTGGTCAGCACCGGATCGCCCCCGCCCGCCAGGATCAGCATGTCGCCATCGCGGATGATCCGCGTGCGGAACCGGTGCGTGGGCCCAAGCCGGTCCAGCGCATAGGCGGCGGTGATCGCCTTCATGGTGCTGGCGGGCGCCAGGGGGGCGGCGGCCTGCCCCAGGGCCAAGGCCTCACGCCCGTCGGACAGGGCATAGGCCACGCGACCGGGCAGCGCCGCGCGCGCCACGATGCCGCGCGGATCGGGCGCGGGACGCGCGCGCGGGCGCAGATCCAACCCTTGGGCGGACAGGGGCAGCGGGGCCAGCGCGGCCCCCATCAGCGCCAGGAAACGGCGGCGGTGCAGGGTCATGGGGCGGCCCCCTCTCTCAACCGGGTGGAGGACATGCCGGACATCGGCAGGTTCAGCAGCACCCAGGCCGGCGCGGGCATCCCGGCCAGCAGGCGGGCGCGACCCTCAGGCAGGCGCGCGGCGCGCAGCACAGTCGCCGCGACCGACTGGCGTGCCGCCAGCCGCGATCCGGGCCGTGCCATCACCGCCAGGGGCACCTGATGCGCGATCTGGCGCCAGCGGTCCCAGTGGTGGAACTGGACCATGTTGTCCGACCCCATCAGCCAGACGAACCGGACCCCCGGATACAGCGGGGCCAGCGCCGCCAGCGTATCGGCGGTCTTGCGCAGGCCAAGCCGCGCCTCGATGTCGGTGGCGATGATGCGCGGATCGTGCAGCATGGCGCGCGCCGCCGCCAACCGCCCGTCCAGCGGCGCGGGGCCGTGCGTCTTCAGCGGATTGCCCGGAGAGACCAGCCACCAGACCCGGTCCAGGTGCAGACGGCGCAACGCGACGCGGCTGATCAGCAGATGGCCGTCATGGGCCGGATCGAAGGACCCGCCCAGAATGCCGATGCGCTGCCCAGGCCGCGCGAGGGGAAAGCCCGTCCGCATCCGGTCCGATTAGCGCAACCCGGCGCGCAGGCCAAGCAAGGGAATGGGGAAAAAGGGTCGGATCGCGATGCCAGGCACGCGGCCCGGCATCGCGGCCGTGTCACCGGATGGTGATGCGACCATCCGTATAGGGGGTATATCCACCCTCCTGCGCCGACAGATAATCGGCGACGACCTCGGCCAGGTCGGGGCCGAAATCATAGGCATTCTGGCCATTTTCGGCAAAGACCTGATAGCCGTCGCCGCCCCCGCGCATATAGTTGTTGGTGGCCACGCCATAGGTCGCGGTCTCGTCGATGGGCACCCATTCGCCGTCCTGCTGGACCATCACGTCGCTGATGCGGGCGCCGGATTCCGCCGCCGGATCGACGGTGTATTTCAGCCCGGCGACCTGGGCAAAGCGGCCCGCCACCTCCTCATACTGGCTGGCGCCATTCTCCAGCGCCGCGATCACGTCGGCCCCGGTCAGCTGGAACGTGGCCAGCACATTCTGGAACGGCAGGACGGTATAGACCTCGCCCATGGTGACCTCGCCCGCGTCGATCGAGGCGCGCAGGCCGCCACCGTTCTGGATGGCGATGGTCACGCCCTGATCGGCCACGCGGGCCAGCATGGCATCGGCGACCAGGTTGCCCATCTCGCATTCCTGGGCGCGGCAGACGTCGCGGTCGCCGTTGATCGAGGCGGCGGTGCTGGCCACGACCTCGTTGCGCATGTCGGCGATGGGGGCGGCCATCTCGGCCACGCGGGCGGCGATGGCCTCATCCTCGGGGACCGAGGCATCCAGCAGGATCGGCTGCCCCTCGACCGAGGTCAGCACGCCGGCATCGTCGAAGGTCAGCGTCAGATGACCCAGATACTTGCCATAGGCATAGACCTGCGCGACCGGCACCTGCGCGCCGTCCGGCCCGTCCACCATCGTCGGATAGGCGGCCGCAGCCCCCTCCATGTCACCCAGCAGGGTGTGGGAATGGCCGCCGATGAAGGCGTCGATACCCGGCACCTCGGCCGCCAGCTCCAGATCGCGCAGATAGCCGACATGGGTCAGCGCGATGACCTTGTCGACGCCCTGATCGGCCAGCTCGGCAGCAGCGGCGGCCAGGCTGTCGGCGTCGTCCTGAAAGATCACGTTCGGACCGGGCGAGGCGGTTTCCGGCGTGTCCATCGCCAGCGCAGAGACGATGCCGATGCGCTGGTCGCCCAGTTCGATCACGGTATGTTTGCCGATTTTGTCGGCCAGAACGTTCGACTGCGACACGTCGATATTGCTGGAGAGGACCGGGAAATCGACCCCGTCTGCCAGCACGGCCAGGCCTTCGGGTCCGTCATCGAATTCGTGATTGCCCACAGCCATGGCGTCATAGCCGATGGCATTCATGAACTCGACGACATCGGTGCCCTTGTAGGTCGTGTAGAACAGCGACCCCTGATACTGATCGCCCGCATCCAGGACGATGACATTGCCGCCCTCGGCGGTGATCTGGTCGCGCAATTCGTTGATCTTATGGGCGATCCGCGCCATTCCGCCGAAACACTCGCCCGCCGCGATCTGCTCTGCGTCGCAGGTGCTGTCGCGATCGCTGATCGGTTCGATCCGGCTGTGGACGTCGTTGGTGTGAAGGATGTGCAGCACGGTCTCGGCCTGCGCGGTTCCAGCGAACATCGCGATGGCAGAAGCGGCGGCAAGAAGGCGTCTGGTCATGCCTGATTCCCTATGTGGCCCTGTTGGTCAACCTGACCAGCTTGGCGCAGCCATGCCACCGGGTCAAATCATCCGGGTCCGATCATGGCAGAGGAACGCTGCGGAACGATGACGCCTTGACCGGATGCACCCGAACACGGCAAATGCGCGCATGCAGATCTACAAGGTGTTCCGACAGGCCGAATGGGCCCAGATGCAGCAGGACGGCCGCACCCGCGGCGCGCCCGTCGATCTGGCCGACGGCTATATCCATTTCTCGACCGCCGATCAGCTGGCGGTCACCCTGTCGCGTCATTTCGGGGGGGAGGACGGCCTGATCCTGCTGGCCTGCGATGCCGACAGACTGGCACCTGCCCTGCGGTGGGAGCCGTCGCGCGGCGGCGCGCTGTTCCCGCATCTCTATCGGGCGCTGACGCTGGACGACATCGCCTGGTCGCGCCCGCTGCCCCTGACCGAAACCGGCCATGACCTCGGAGTGCTGGAATGAGCGTGATCGAAAGGCTGGGATTGGCTGCGTTGCACCGCCTGGACCCGGAACGCGCGCATGATCTGTCGATCAGGGCGCTGGAACGGGGGCTGGTGCCGCTGCATGGCGGACCGGTCACGTCTGATCGGCTGACCGTTCGGCTGGCGGGGATCGAGCTGCCGAACCCGATCGGTCTGGCGGCGGGCTATGACAAGAACGGGCGCGTCATAGCGGCGCTGATGCGGTCCGGTTTCGGCTTTCTGGAGATCGGTGCGGCCACGCCCCGCGCGCAGCCCGGCAACCCCAAGCCGCGTCTGTTCCGGCTGACCGACCAGCAGGCGATCATCAACCGCTTCGGCTTCAACAACGAAGGCGCGGACGTGGTCGGCCGCAGGTTGGCCGACCGGCCCGCCGGGGTGCCCGTCGGCCTCAATCTGGGCGCGAACAAGGACAGCGAGGACCGGGCCGAGGATTTCGCCCAGGTGCTGCGCGTCGCGGGCCACTCGGCCGATTTCGTGACGGTGAACGTGTCCTCTCCGAACACCGAACGGCTGCGCGACCTTCAGGGGGCGGATGCGCTGGCCGCGCTGCTGGACCGGGTGCTGCGCGCGCGCGATGGGCTGCCCCGCCGCGTTCCGGTCTTCGTCAAGATCGCGCCGGACCTGACCGACGCCGAGATCGCGCAGATCGCTGCGGTGGCCCTGAATGCGGGGCTGGACGGCATCATCGCCACCAACACGACCCTGTCGCGGGACAAGATCACCGGCCCTCATGCCACGCAGGCGGGCGGATTGTCGGGGCGGCCGCTGTTCGACCGCTCGACCCGCGTGCTGGCCCTGCTGCATCGCCAGACGGGCGGCGCGATCCCCCTGATCGGGGTGGGCGGCATTTCGACGCCTGAGGACGCGTGGCAAAAACTGCGGGCCGGTGCGACGGCGGTGCAGGTCTATTCCGCGATGATCTATCAGGGCCTGTCGCTGGCGCCGCGCCTTGCGCAGGCCCTTGACCAGCGCCTGGCGGATGAGCGCATCACCCTGCCGGAACTGACCGGCAGCGGTACGGGCGACTGGCTTTAACGATAGTCCTCGAACCCCAGCAGCTGGTTCATGCTATGTGACGGTTCGGGACAACCCGCATCCCCGATCACGCGCGCCGGAACCCCCGCGACGGTCTTGCAGGACGGGACCTCGTGCAGAACCACGGAGCCCGCTGCGATGCGGGAGTGATGGCCGATGCGGATATTGCCCAGCACCTTGGCCCCGGCCCCGATCAGGACGCCGTCACCGATCTTGGGATGGCGGTCGCCATCCTCCTTGCCCGTGCCGCCCAGGGTGACGGAATGCAGCATGGACACGTCGTTGCCGACCGTCGCGGTCTCTCCGATGACGATGGAATGGGCGTGGTCGATCATCACCCCCGTGCCGATGCGCGCCGCGGGATGAATGTCCACGCCGAAGCATTCCGAGCACCGCATCTGCACGAAATAGGCCAGGTCCTTGCGGTCCTGCTCCCACAGCCAATGCGCCATGCGATAGGCCTGCAGCGCCTGGAACCCCTTGAAGAAAAGCAGCGGCTGGATCAACCGATGCGTGGCCGGGTCGCGGTCATAGACGGCCATCAGGTCCGCGCGGGCCGCATCGCCCAGATGCGGGGCATGGGCATAGGCGTGATCCGCGATCTCGCGCAGGATCTGCTCGCTCATCTCGCCCGAGGCCAGCTTCAGCGACAGCCGATAGGCCAGCGCCGCCTCAAGGCTTTGATGATGCAGCAGACCGGCATGGATCAGCGCACCCAGCAGCGGCTCGGCGGCGGCGGCGGCACGGCCCTCGTCGCGAAGCTGCGCCCAAATGGCGTCGCGATCCAGCGACAACGGTATCTTGTCGGTCTGCTGCATGTTCATCAAAGGGCCCGCCCGATCTGTCAGACCCTCTACATAGGACAGAATGTCCTCCGGGAAAAGACGGGCGGGCCCGATCATCACGACGGCAGGCGCAGCTCCAGCCAATGCACCGCCAGCTTGATACGGCCACCGGTGAATGTGCCGCCTTCGGAGGTGATGATCAACGGCTCGGCCGCATAATAGGCCATCGGGCTGCCCAGCAGACCCCGCGCCCAGGAGCCCTCCTGCTTGCCCAGACCCTGACCAAAGCGGTTCAGCGCCCCTGCCGTCCCCAGACGCCAGCCGGTCAGCGCACCGGTCAGCGGCGCCGTCACCCGGCCCACTGCGCCGATGACCAATGCGCCCGCCGGGATGAAGATGGTCGTCGTCGCCGTGCTGCCCGTGCCCAGGGTCACCTCGCCTTCGGCCATGCCGGCCATCAGACCCGATCCGCCGCCGCCCAGGCTCAGCGCGCCGACCGCCCAGGAGGTGCCGTCATAAATCGCCCCAAGCCCGCGATCGGTCACATGGGCGCGCATCCCCGGCGTCGGCGTCAGAAAGATCCAGCCGCCATTGGCGCCGACCGCGATGCGCCCTGCCTGTCCGACCCAGGCACCCTGGGGCGAGACCGGCACGCCCCAGCACTGACCGTCCAGAACGGTGGTGGGCGGCGTGGCCTCCGACACGCTCTGCAGGACCAGGTTCACCATGCCGTCCAGCCGCATCAGCGCCTCGTTGACGGTGACGTGCTTCTGCGCCTGAGCGGGCTGCAGCAGCGACATCTGAAGGCGGGTGGTTTCACTGGACATCAAAGTCTCTCCTTGCAAAGGGGCCGCGCCCGAAGGTCTGCGACAATTGGGCCAGCTCGACCGTGACAGGGCCGGGCTGCAGCTGCGACCGGATGGCGTCCGGCATGGTCCAGGACGGCGTCGCGGTCTGGACTTCGGTCACCAGACGCCCGGCCTGGACCAGCCGCAGCAGATACCGCTCGGACTCCTCTCCCAGGGGGATGTCGGGACCGTCCCAGCCATCGCCCTCGACCCGGCTGCGCCGAACCCAAGTGATGTCGCGCCCGTTCATCCGCAGATGACAGGGCGCATAGGGACGCAGGCCGATGCCCGGCGCGACCGTCATGCGGCTGCGATAGCTGGCATCATCCGGCGACCGCAGCGCCGGACCGACGCGCCAGAACCGCTCGGCGCCCCGCGACGATGGCGGCAGATCCACCTGCCGCGGCCCGCCGTCCAGCAGCACGACCAGGCTGCCCATCGGCCAGACATCCGGCATGATGCCATCCGTCCCGGCCTGACCGCGCAGGCGCCCGCTGATCTCCCAAACGTTGGGGGCGACCAGTTCGGCGCGTGCGAATTGCATCACCTCCCACCGGTCGATGCTGCCATCGCCGATGGCCAGCGCATTCGCCCCCGACAGCAGGGCGCGTTCGGTCACCGAGCGCAGCGGATCGGTGATCAGCCGCAGCTTGAGTGGTGCGCCCCGGTCGATCACACCGGGCCTTGCGCGCATCAGCGGCGTCAGCGTCCGTCCGATCAGCGAGCGACGCTGCAGCATCAGGTTCAGCTCGAACCCACCCTCGGCCTCGGCTGACCCATAGGCGGCGACGGAACCCGGCCACGGATGCGCGGCGACCGCCAGCCAGGGAGCATGCGGCACCTCGTCTCCGCGCAGCAGCGGCAGGTCCATGAAGACCGGGAAGACCGGCATCGGCGGCAGATACCGCCCGATGCCGCCCTGATCTTCATGGCTCAGACGCGGCGCATAGAGGCCCGCATCGACCCGCACCGCGTCCACTGTGATGGCCCCCGCACGCTCGACCCGGTCGATCCGCCAGCGGTGGGCCTCCTGCCCCGGCATCCGCGACAGGACGACATCGCCCGGCCCCAGATCGGCGCGCGACGGCGGCAGCACGAACCGCGCCGTATCACGCGCGACCTCGGCCTCGGCGATCCAGCGATCGGCAATGGCGCGACCCTCGGGACGTGTCAGCACCATCGCGAACTCGCTCTCGGAGACGGCGCGGCGCCCGGCATCGGTCAGGCTGGCCTCGGCCGTGGCCACGGCATAATCGCCGCCCGCCGCGACATGGCTCAGACGCAGCTGACCGACATTGGAGGCCTCGACTTGGCGCACCGTCTCAAAGCCGCGCACCTCTCCGGCCACGGCCAGATCGTCGGGACCGATCTCGGCCCGCACCAGCCCGTCCCGCGCCACAAAGCGCAACATGCCGTCACGCTCGACCGCGTCAAAGCCATGCGCCAACATCAGCGGCTGCAGCGCCGCGCGCCCCGATTCCGACCCCTGCAACGCATAGCCGCGCACGACCCCGGACAGGCGCGAAACGTCAACTGCCGTCACCCCAGCCGCCCGGCAGATGTCGCGCACGACCGCGCGCAGCGTCACCGCCCCGGCGCGTCCGTTCAACCAGTGGCCGCGATCCCAGGCCGGACCATCGGACCACAGGTCCGACCGTCCCGGAAACGCCGGATAGGGCCGCGCATCCCAGCACCAGACATGCGCACGGTCCACGTCCAGCATCCGCATGCCGTCGGCATTGACCGGGTTGTTCTCAGGGTCCTGCCAATGCGCCATGGTCGCTTCGACATAGGCGGCCTGGATCGCATCATTCCGCGTGCCGTTGGAGTAATGCGGCAGCATGCTCTCGGACGACATCGCGTCCAGGAACTTGTTGGGCTGGTTGCTGGCCTTGTCCAGCGCCGCGCAGCCGAATTCCGTGAACCAGATGGGCTTTGAACCCGGAACCCACGCCGTCGCCGGCACCTGCCGCACGCCGCCGGGGCGGTTGTAATGCAGGTTCTGCCACCACCCCTTCAGGTCCTTGTAGCGCCAGACCCAGGCCTCGTCATAGAACCCGTCGGTGATCGGCGTCCGGATCTGCGCATCGCGGTCGGCGTCGCTGGCATAGTACCAGTCATAGCCCTCGCCACCCGCCACGTTGGCGCGCAGGTACTCGATGTTGTCGATGCGCCCCCAGGACGCATCAAGGTGATCGTCCCCATCGCGCCAGTCAGACAGCGGCATGTAGTTGTCGATACCGATGAAATCGATGTTCGGATCGGCCCAGAGCGGGTCGAGGTGAAAGAACAGTTCACCATTGCCCGGGTGATGGCCGAAATACTCGGACCAGTCGCTGGCATAGCCGATCTTGACCTCCGGCCCAAGGATGGCGCGGACATCCGTGGCCAGTTGGCGCAGCGCCGCCACTGCGGGATAGCTGTTGTTCGGCCCCCGGATCTGGGTCATCGCAACCATCTCCGAGCCGATCAGAAACGCGTCGATGCCCCCCGCCGCCGCACAGACATGCGCGTAATGCAGGATGAACCGGCGATAGGACCACTCCGCAGGACCGGAATAGCTGATGGTCTCGCCATTGCGCGTGAAATGCTCGGGCATCGCGCTGCCAAAGAACGTGGCCACCTGAGACACGGCCGCCGTCGTGCCATCGGTGGTGCCCGGACGGCCCGGTGCGACGCTGGTGGTGATCCGACCGCGCCAGGGCATGACCGGTTGCTCCGCCGCGCCGTACGGATCGGGCAGGCCGTTCCCGGCCAGCTGCTCCATCAGGATGAACGGATAAAAGATCGCCTTGCGCCCCGAGGCCGACAGCGCCCGCAACCCCTCGATAACCGACCGGTCCGACGGCGTGCCGCCATAGATCGGCCGGCCATCCTTGCGCGACATCTCGGCCGCCTGGCTACGTGTGAAGCCCCCGGCGCGCCACGGCATCTCGGACCCGTCGACCTCCTTGAACTCGACCTTGGGCTCAACCTTGCACTGACCGATGCGCAGATCGCTGCCGAACCAGGACACGATCAGCGACACCGACCCCACATTCGGCAGTTCGCGCCCCAGAACGTCCAGCGACGCCTGGAAATCCGTGCCGCCCATGGGCGTGTTGGTGTTGAAGCTGCGGCTCTCGCCTAGGTCGCCGCCCTCGGTCACCGCCGTCGTGGCCAGCGAATATTCCCCCGTCCCGGGAATCAGCGCCACCGCCCGCACGTCGCGCGACAGACCGCTCCCGTCACGGGCCGGGCAGGTCACCTCAAAGCTCAGCTGAGGTATCCGGTTGCCCCACCGCTCCAGGCTCAGGTTCTCCAGCACGACATAGGCGGTGCCGCGATAGGCGGGCGCCTCATCCCCCTCGATCGCGGCGATCACCGGATCGGGCATCTGCGCGTCGCCTCCGCGATAGATGCGCATGTTCAGATCGCGCTGCGCGATCTCCTCTCCATCGGCCCAGACCCGACCAACCGACAGGATGCGTCCCTCGGCCAGCGCAAGCGCGACCGACAGCCGATAGCTGATCTGCGTGACCTGGGTCGAGGGCGCGCCCTTGCCGCCACCGACGCTCTCGCTGCGCGTCACCTCCTCCAGAGGGGACGCCCAGATCACGTGGCCCGGCACCCGCATCTGTCCCCAGATCCGGGGAATGGCCATGCCCTCGCCGGCAGTCTGGATGCGCAGGCGGTCGATGCGCCCGGTCTCGACCGCCTTGGCACCCCCGCCCAGCAGGCGCTGATCGATCGCGCGGCCCAGCATGGCCCCCGCCGCGCGCCCTAGCACAGCGCCCGACAGGCCCAGCACGGCGCCGCCAAAGCCCGCCCCAAGCGATGCACCCACGGCAGACAGGACAATCGTGGCCATAAGGGCCTCCTTCGTTCGATTTGGTCAGGGAAAGCGGAACCGCGCGACGATCCGGGACCGCCACGGCGGCGTCAGCGGGCTTTCGATGACACCATGAGAGGTATAGGCATGCAGAAACTGCGGCGCCTCGTCTGCCTGGGACAGGATGCCCAAATGCTTGGCGATGGCCCCCTGCCGCATGCGGAACAGCAGCACCTGGCCAGGATGCCAGGGGTCTGCCGGATCGACGGCGGCCAGATGGCGCATTGCCGCGCGCATCAGCACTTCGGACGGGCCGCATTCGGCCCAATCGGCGGTATAGGCGGGGGGCGTCTCCGGCTCGGCCCCATAGAGGTCGCGCCAGACGCCGCGGATCAGGCCCAGGCAATCCGCACCGCACCCGCGCACGCTGGCCTGATGCACATAGGGCGTGCCCAACCACAGCCGCGCGGCGTCGACGATCGCCTCAGACACGGCGCCCGCCCACCTGCGGGGCCATCAGCCAATCCTCGGGCGGCAGATGCGGAAAGCCCCGGAAGTTGAGGAAGTTCGCGAATTTCAACCGGCACGTTCCGGCCGCCTTGTCGCAGCCCGCCGTCAGTCGGATCTGGTCGCCCTGCATCGGCAAAATGCCCAGTGCAGACCACAGCTCGATGATCCGGCGGCCATCCGGGCGCGCCGTGTCGTTTTTGACGGTGCCCGACAGACCTTGGGCTGGACCGGTCAGAACCTCCAGGCGGCCATGCTCGAACCAGGCGGCGTCAAAGGCCGGAAACCCCGTGAAAGTGAAAACCCGGCCCTCCTCCATGATCTGCACCTGGCGCTGAACGCTCAGCGTCTCGGTGCCCAGATCGACCTTGCAGGCCCCGTCGCCCAACCGCGCGCTGCAGCGCGGATGATAGACCCGTCCTTGCGGCGCGTTCAGCGCCTCGGACAACCCGCGCAGCTCGGCGCGGAATGCGCCATTCGCCCGCGACACCTCGCCCAGAGAGCCGCGGAACACCAGCCGACGGACCGAGACATCGGACCAATCCACCTCCCACAGGCGCAGTGACGCGTCATCCCACCGGCCCGCCATCAGGTCGCGCTCGGTGATCGCATCGTCGTTCAACGCGCCCAACGCCTCGGAATTGTCGACCGACAGACCGGTCGCCTGCACCAGCGCCCGCGCGCTCAGACCCCGGTCGGGGCGGAAGGTAACACCACCAAAGGTCAGGGGCCTGTCATGGTCGGTAAATCCCAGGGTCAACCCGTCGGCGCGGCGGATCGACCAGGCGCGCGCCAGCGTCGTCGTGACGGTCATACCCGCACCTCCACCACCGGAATATCGGGGACCTGGCCCGCCTGAAAGGACGCGACGGACACTGCGATCCGGTCGGTGTCGAACCGCACCGGCACGTCGAACTCATAGCCCGCGCTGATATCCGCGCCAGCCTCGGGCGCCTCGTTGAAGATGATGCGCCCGGCCGCGTGATCCACCGTGTAGTTGATGTCGGGAAAGACCTCGTCCCCGCCGATCCCGGCACGGACGGACCCTGCGACCGGTTTGGTGATGGGTCGGTGATAGACGGCCGCCCCCGACCGATAGGCCTTGCGCAGCGTAAAGATGCGCGTCTGCCCGTCACCCACGGCAATGACCTGGTCGCCAAAGGCGGGTGCCGCCGAGGGAAGGCAGCTCTTGAAGTCCGACCAGTCCTTCCAGCGGAACCCGTGCAATTGCCCGGCCCGCGCCTCGAAGAACGCAATCACGGCCGACAGGTCGTCCAGCGACCGCAGCCCCATCCCCGCATCAAAGCGGCGCAACGCATGGGCCCAGGGCGTGTTGCGCTCCTCGAAACCGCTGGCCAGTGCCACGATCTCGGTGCGCCGCTCGGGGCCACCGATAGCGCCGAAGGACAGCGTGGTAGGAAATCTTACCTCGTGAAAGGCCATCGCATGCCTCCTTTCAGCTGTTGCGGTCGCCGCGCGCCAGAACGCGCGACATCTGGGCCGCGATCTGCGACTGGCTGCGCTGGAACCCGGCCACATCGGGGGTCTGGATGTTGAAGGTCACATTGACCGCGCCACCTCCTCCGGCCGCGGCCACGCCCAGCTTGCCGTCGGGACCGCGGCGCAGGGGCATGATCGCCTCGGGGCCCGCCTCGCCCATCAGGCCCGTCCCGCCGCGCATCGGAAAACCCGTCGGGCCGTCGACCACACCGCCTGCCATCGGACGGCCGCCCGCAAAGGCCCCGCCCTTGGCAAAGGGTGTCACCCCACCCAACAGCATGCCGCCCAGCCCCCCCGCGATGGAGCCCGCCAGCGCATTCTCCACCGGTTTCATCGCAATCCCATAGACGGTGTCGGCCAGCGACCGGCCGATCGATTTCAGCGCATCGGACAGCTTGCCGCCGTCCAGCACCAGCCCTTCGATGGCCCGGCCCAAGCCTCGCTCCAGCCCCGAGGACAGCGTGCCGACCTCGCGGCTGGTGAACATCATCGACTGGCGCAGACGGCCCAGCTCCGCCTGGAACTCCCCGGTCATACGCGCATTGCGGCCCAGATCGTCGTCCAGCTGGTCCAGGATCGCGCCAGCCCCCTCACGTGTCGTCATCTCGGTGGTCCCCCGTCGGTTCTGCCAAGGACGCGTCCGCAGCTGCGGGCGCGTCGGGATATCGGGCCGCCAGATCGGCCAGCCGGTCACGGTCCATGCGGGGGCTTGCGGGGCCGATCCCCAGCATCAGCGCCAACTCGGCCGGGGTCAGCGCCCAGAACTGGTCGGGATGCAGCCGCAGCCCCTGCAGCCCGGCGCGCATCAGCCCGGCCCAGTCCAGGCCCGCCTGCCCCCCGGTCATGCCGGTGCCCGGAACGCCAGCGCCAGCAGCCGCGCGGCAATCCGCGCGGCCTCCAGCGGGCCGCCCTCGATCTGGACTGCCAGCAAATCGCCGGCCTGACCGGTCCAGCCGCCGCCCCGCAGCCCGGCGACCAGAACCGCCAGGATCTCCCTGCTGGAGATGCGCCCCTCGTCCAGGCGCGCGACCAGCCCGGTCAGACCATCCGCCTGCAGCTCCGTCTCCAGCTCGGCCAGCGCGGCCAGGGTCAGCCGCGCGACATGCGGCTGACTATCCAGGACCAGCGCGACCTCGCCGCGCATCGGGTTGACCATCACAGCGCCACGAAGGTCAGCGCGCCCGCCGATGCCAGCGACATCTCATAGGTCGCCTCGCCATCATAGCTGCCCGCATATTCCAGCCCCGTGATCTGGAACGGCCCCTCGACCCGACCGAAATCGGGGATGATCACCTGACAGCGCGGAATTTCGCCGTCAAAGAACACCTGGCGCGCCCGCCCGTCGGTCGCCATGTCGCGGAACACGCCCGACCCGGCGATGGAGGCGCTGCGCACCCCGGCACCCGCCAGCAATTCGCGCCAGCCGCCGGTGCTGTCCAGGCTGGTCACATCGACGCTGTCCGCGTTGAAGGACAGGCGCGTCGCGCGCAGACCCGCCACGGTCTCGAACGCGCCGTCGCCGGTCATGTCCATCTTGATCAGCAGATCACGTCCGCTTTGCACTGCCATAATCCTGTCTCCTCAGTTCAGATCGACGCGCGCACGAAAGGTCAGATCGACCTGCCGCGCCGCGCCGCTTTTCATCCGGCGCGCGGATGCGCGCAGGAACCACAGCCCGGCCAGACGCCCGCGCGACAGCTCCAGGCCGCCCGCCTCCAGCGCGTCGGACACGGCGGCGGCTGCGGCCTTGACCGCGCCAAACCCCGCGCCGCTGTCGCTGCCCGCCATCACCGAGATCACAAAGTCATGTCGCGTCCCCCGCGCGGTGGCATCCCCCGCCTCGCGCACCTCCTCGGGGCCAAGCGACACATAGATCCCGCTCGGCGCCGACACCGGCATCGCATCAAAGATCGCGTCGCCCACCAGATCGGCCAGCGCCGCATCGGCCCGCAGCCGCTGATAGACCGCCGCCTGCAAGGCGACCCCTGCCCCATAGCTCATGTCAGATCCTCCTCGCGGGCAAAGCAGTCCAGGAACCGGCCCGTGGCGTCGCTTTCGGCGACGGCCTCGACCACGAACAGCCGCGGGCCATGGCGGAACCGCTGTCCCGGACGCGGGCGGCGCGGGTCGCCGACGGGGGCGCCGCGCACCGTGATGCGCCACTGCACCACGCTGATCATGCCCGCGCCGGTGCCGGTCTCGCGTGCCGACCGGGCATCCATCCGCGCGTAAAGCCACCCTAATCGTCGCCAGGACACCGCGAAACCGCCCAGCCCATCGGCTGCCCGATCCGGCGTCTCCAATGCTAGGCGGGTGCTCAGATCGGGAACCGCCATCAGCGCCACTCCCGGTTGCCGCGCCCCGCCAAGGTGCGGACAGCGCGCCATTTCTCGATCAGCGCGCTGACCCCAAAGGGCATCGCATGGCTGCCCTTGTCCTGGCTGCGGTCATCGTAATACCGCGCGGCCAGCAGGATCACCGCCTGCGCCAGATCCGCGGGCACCTGCGCCCAGACATCGCCGAACCCCGCCAGGAAGGTCACCGTGACCGATCCCCGACGCGGCACATGCGGCAGGATCACGCCCGTGGGCAGGATCATCGGCCGCTGTACATCCGGCACCAACCGCCACCCTTCGACCGGCAGGGCTGTGACGATCCCGTTGCCATCGTCGATCTCGATGCGTTCGACCGAATGCACCGGGGCCAGCGGCAGCGACTGGCCCAACCTGTCGCGCCAGTCGTCCAGCTGCATCCGGAACCGCCGCTTCAGCAGCACCTTGCCGGTGCGGCCCTCGATCGTGGCGATCGCGGCACGCAGAAAGCCCGCCAGCGCCGCCGTCTCTGCGGCGTCCTCCGGTCCTTCGAACCCCTGGGCCAGACGCAAATGCGCGCGCAGGGCGGCCACCGGCAGCGCCTCTGCCGCAGGCGCCGTTTCCTCTATCAGCATCATGTTGCGAACCTCCCGTCGTGCCGTCCGCATGTTCCACCTGGTGCGAGGCCCCCGAACGGGGCCCCTCCTGCGTTTCAAGCCTGCGGAATCAGGGCGCGCCCCGCGCCAGCCATCAGCGCGCGCGGACAGTTGCTAAACCGGAATGCCCGGCACCTGACGCGCCCCTTCCTCACCCGATCCCCGCGGAGATCAGGCGAAGCGCAGCAGCTTGACGGCGCGGAAGTCGGTGACCCCGCCGCCGACACGCTTGGTGGCATAGAACAGGACATGCGGCTTGGCGCTGAACGGATCGCGCAGCACCCGCAGGTCGGGACGCTCGACGATCGTGTAGGCCGCGCGGAAATCGCCGAAGGCCACCGCAAAGGCGTTTGCGGCGATGTCCGGCATGTCCTCGCTGATCACCACCGGATAGCCCAGCAGCTGGGGCACCTGGCCCGCGGTCAGCGCGTCGCTCCACAGGAAGCGGCCGTCGGCGTCCTTCATCTTGCGGACGCGGGCGGCGGTTTTGGAGTTCATCATGAACGAAGCGTTCGCGCGATGCTGAGCGCCCAGGGCATAGATCAGGTCGATCAGGCAATCCATCGGCGCCGCCGCCGGGAAGTTGCCCGACAGGCCGGTGTTCACGAACCCGATCTGCGCGCCGGTGGCGGTCGCATCCGCCGCGGTGGGATAGGACAGAAAGCCGCGCGGCTTGTCCACGCCGTCGCCGCGGACAAAGGCGAAGGCCTCGGCCCGCGAAAAGCGGTCCGCGATCCGCTCGGCCAGCCAGCCCTCGACATCGAACGCGGCGTCGTCCAGCAGGCGCTGGCTGGCCTTGGGCATGGCCGACAGCTCGTGGACGGGGATCGCGATGCGGTCCAGCTGCGAATTCGCGGTCTCGACGCTGGCCGCCTCGGTGGCCCAGCCCGATGCCATCTCGCCCTTCTCGACCAGCACCTCATAGACGCTGCCCTCGATGGTCACCACATTGGCCAGGCGGCGCAGCGAGGTGGTCGAGAACAGAGAGTTCTGCACCGTCTGCGCGACCTGGGGTGCGGCCAGAAAGCCGCCGTCACCGGCAACCGATAGGGCCTTCTCCTCGATCGCCAGGCCGCGCAGGCCGTCGTCGTCGCCATGGCGCAGATAGGCGTTGAACGCCTTCTGATGGGGCACCTCGACCTCGGCCGTAGCGGACAGGGGCGCGCGGCCCCGGATGGCGGTCTTGCGGTCGATCATGGTCATGCGCTGTTCCTGTGTGTTGAGCTTGGTCTGAATGTCGTCACGAAAGCCCTTGAGTTCGTTAACGAACCCCATCATGGCTCCCTTCAGGTCGGCGGGCATGTCGCCCCCGCCCGCGGCCTTCACCTCGGTCATGGTCGTCTCCTCGTTTGGTGATCGGGGCCGCGCCCCTGTTGCCGGACGGCCCCTCGGGGCAGGTCCGAACCTGTGGACGGACCGGGCGCGCCCGGTCCGAAATCTCATGCGCCCCGCAGGGCTTGGGCCGCCTGGTGGAACAGGGCCGCGACCTCGCGCAGCTCATCCGTTTCCTTGCGGTCCACCTTGGCCTCGGCCAGCATCGGAAAGGTCACCAGCGACACCTCCCACAGCTCGACCTCGGCCAGAACGCGGCGCCCGGCCTTGTCCCGCTCGGCCCGCAGCGTGCGATAGCCGATGGACAGCCCGTCGATCGCGCCCGCCTGGATCAGGGCTGCGGCCTCGCGGGCCTGGGCCACGTCGGGCAGCAGGCGGCCCTTGACCCACAGGCCCTTGCCGTCCTCGCGGACCTCGTCCCAGACACCGATGGGGCGGGTGGGATCGTGCTGCCACAGCATCCGCACCTTGTCGCCGCGCCCCGCGATCCGCGCCAGGGACGCTCCAAACGCCCCCGGCAGCACCGCGTCGCCGCCCTGATCGGTCAGGCCGAACAGGCTGGCATAGCCCTCGATCACCTGCCCATCGGACAGGACCGGCGGCCCGCCCGTGAACTTCACCTCAAGTCCCGGAACCATTCGTCACACTCCCTTCGGCGCAAATTCCAAAATTCCCTGGATGGCCTGGGTCAGGATCACGGCGACCACGCCATAGACCGTCATCCACAACCGCCGCTCCAGGCCCTCGATCATGGCCTCGATGCGCTCGAGGCGCTTCTCGACCTGGCCGAATTGCAGCGCCATGATCCGCTCCTGCGCCTCAAGACGCGGGTCGTGCCACAGCCCGTCCTTGACGAAACGCGACCCCTCCATGCCTCACGCCCCATCCAGGGGCGGCAGGCCCAGCAGCGCGCGCTTTTCCGCATCCGTCAGAAAGCCGGCGCCGCTGATGCGCGCCCATTGCTGGTTGCGCTCCTCGGCCAGGGCGGGGATCTGGTCCAGATCGGGCCGCAGCTCGATCTCGGCGCCCAGATGCTCGGACAGCCACCACGCGACCGAGGCCGTGACCCGCGTCACCAGCGGCAGAACCGTCAGGCGATAGAACGCCCGATGCGCCTCCGCGTAATTCGCATAGGTCGCATCGCCGGGAATCCCTAGCAGCATGGGCGGCACGCCAAAGGCCAGCGCGATCTCGCGCGCCGCCGACAGCTTGGTCTCGTGGAACTCCATGTCGGACGGGCTGAAACCCATGGGCCGCCAGTCCAGCCCCCCCTCCAGCAGCATCGGGCGTCCCGCATTGCGCGCGCCCTGATGGTTCATCTCGATCTCGCCCACCAGGCGGTCGTACTGCTCGGGGCTCAGCACCCCCTGCCCGTCGACACCCTTGTAGATGATCGCGCCACTGGGCCGTGCCGCGTTGTCCAGCAGCGCCTTGGACCAGGCGCTGGCGCTATTATGCACGTCCAGCGCCACGGCGGCCGCCTGCAGCGGCGACAGACCATAATGGTCGTCCTGCGGATGGAACGCCTTGACGTGGCAGATCGGATCGGGGCTCCCGGTCATGTCGAACCGGTGCTTGCGCCCGCCCACCGCATATTCATAGGCCACCGGCCAGCCATCCGCGCCGGGCACCACGCTCATGCGGTCCGACCGCAGCACGTGCAGCTCTTCGGGAACGCCCGACCCGTCCAGGCCGACCGCCTCCAGATAGCCGTTGCCCGACAGCAGGATCTGCCCGAACAGCGCCTCGAACAGCTCGGCCCGGCCTTGTCCCGGATTGGGCCGGCGCAGCAGGTCCAGCACCGGATGCACCTCATAGCGGTGGTCGCGATCCGCGCAGATCATCGGCACCGCGGCCGCCGCCTCGGCGATCAGGCGCACGCTGCGAAAACCGACCGGGTTGCCCATGAAGCCGCTGCGCGTCAGCGTGCCGGGGTCGCGCGCCGACCAGACCGGACGCCCCGACCCGCTGGCGAATGCCACGACCCGGCCCGTGGCGCTGGCCTTCCTCTCCGGTGCGGGGGATGACTTCTCCTCCCGCGAAAACAATCGAAACGCCATGCTCGCCTCCATGCCTCAGCCATGCGAAAGGGCCGCCC
This sequence comes from Paracoccus sp. SCN 68-21, assembly GCF_001724535.1. Lineage (NCBI taxonomy): Bacteria > Pseudomonadati > Pseudomonadota > Alphaproteobacteria > Rhodobacterales > Paracoccaceae > Paracoccus > Paracoccus sp. SCN 68-21. The sequence continues at coordinate 34,223 of NZ_MEES01000009.1, forward strand.
CCTGCGGGACGGCCCTTCGTCGGTCCGACCTCTCGGACCCGGTTACAATCGCCGCATCTGCGGCCTGCGCCACCCGGCGGCGGGTTCTATCATCAGCTCGTGGATGGCCCAGACCAGGGCATCCAGCCGGTCGGGGCTGCCGCGCCCCTCGAACCCGCGCACCGTCATCTGGCACAGCTGGTCCTCCAGCGCGCCCAACGCGCCCTTCAGGTGCTTGACGCGACCCTGCTCGTACAGCGCCGCGACAGGCTCGGCCCGCAGACCCTTGCCCCGCGATGCCCGCAGCGCCTTGAAGGGCACCAACGGGTCGATCTGGCGCACCACGCTCTCGACCAGATCGCCACCCTGGTTCACCTCGGCCACCAATTTCTCGGCGCCGTGGCGATCCATCGCGGCAATTGCGGCCCGGGCCCAATCGGTCGGCCCGCCCCGGACGCTGGCATCCTCCAGCACATAGGCGCGCCAATCCTTGGGCTCGCCCTCGGTGACGACGCCCGCCACCACGATGCCGCATTCGTCGCTGGCCCGTCCCCCGGTGACCGAGGGGTCGACCGCGACGACGATCCGGTCCAGCTTGGGCACAGTGGCCACCCGCGCGCCTTCCAGCATCGCCGTCGTCCACAGCGCCCCCTCGACATCGTCCAGCAGCACGCCATCCAGCTCCTGCCGCCCCAACCGGGTGCCGCCATAGCGGGTCTGCACCTCGGCCAGGAAACTCTCCGCCAGATAGGCGCGGTTCGCATCCGTCGGTGCATGGGTCACCACCGTGCTGGCATTCCCCAGAATGCGCTTGAGCACACCGACATTGCGCGGCGTGGTGGTGACGACCTGCTGGGGATGCTCTCCAAGACGCAGCGCAAACTGCAACATGTCCCAGACATCCTCGGCCTTCTTCCACTTGGCCAGCTCGTCCACCCAGGCCGCATCGAATTGCGGCCCGCGCAAAGCCTCCGGCTCATGCGCGCTATAGACGGTGGCCGTCGCACCGTTGGCCCAGACCAGACGCTTGCGCCCGGCCTCCCAGATGGGCCGACGATCGGGGGGCGAACAGGCCAGGATGCCGCTCTCGCCGAAGACCATCACCTCGCGCACCTGGTCGAAGGTCTCTCCGACCAGGGCCACGCGATGACACTTGCCGGGCGCCGCGGCCGTGGGCCCCTCGACCAGGCCGCGCACCCATTCCGACCCGGCGCGGGTCTTGCCCGCGCCGCGCCCGCCCATGATGACCCAGCTTTTCCAGTCGCCCTCGGGGGGCAACTGGTGCGGCAATGCCCAGAACTCGAACAGCCAGGGCAGGCTCATCAGCGCATTCTCCGACAGGCTGCCCAGAAAGTCCTCGACCTCATCCGGCCCGGCGGAGGCAAGCCAGGCGGCGCCCGATCTCGTCTCTTGCTGCGCCAAGGTCAAGGCTCCCCCCTCCGACGCCGCCCGCGATGTCCTTGCGAAGTTTGTCAACCTTGATCCTTTCCGCCATCAGCAGCTGGACGGCCTCGCGGACCGTCTTTGCCGTCTCCATGGCCTTTTTCAGCTTGGCGGGGTCCAAGTCCCCCGATTTCAGCGTCTCAAGCTCGGCCTGATGTCCCCGCAGGTCCTTGACGTAATCCCAGAACAGCCAGCGCAGGACGTCGATCTCGTCCTCGCCCTCGGCTATCTCGGGCATCCGGAACCCCGCCTTGTCAGGCTGGGTGCCAGTCACGAAAGGTCCTTCGGTTTCCCCGACCCCGCCCCACTCCATATCGTTCATGCGATCTGCCCCGCCTCGTGTCCTGTCCGCACGAGCCAAGAAACGAAAAAGCGGCCCTAGGGGTCACCCCCCGGCCGCTTGCCCACCTCTTCCAGCATGTTTAAGTTCTACCTTGGGCCGTTCGCAAAGTCAACGACTAAACCTGGGCGTGCATTTCTCTGGCGCAAAACCCTGTCGGAACAAAGGCCTGACACGCGCAACACCCCCTGCGCACGCCGCGCAACACCCCCGGGAATCACCCCTTGGCGGCGGCAACAAAGGCGCGGATCAGCGCAACATCCTTGACCCCCGGCGCCGATTCCACGCCGGAACTGACATCGACCACGGGCGCCCCGGTCAGGCGCACGGCCTCGGCCACGTTGTCCGGCGTCAGCCCGCCCGCCAGCATCCAGGGCCGCAACCACCGCCGCCCGACCAGCAAACGCCAGTCAAAGGCCAGCCCGTTTCCGCCCGGCAGATCGGCCCCCTTGGGCGGCTTGGCATCCACCAGCAGCATGTCGGCCACGACCCCGTAATCGACCAGCTGCGCCAGATCGTCGGGGCCGGACAGGCCCACGGCCTTCATCACGGGCAGGCCGGACAGTGCCTTCACCTCGGCCACCCGCGCCGCAGACTCGTGGCCGTGCAGCTGGATCACATCCAGCGCCCCGGTCGCCAGAACCTCGGACAACAGCGCATCGGTCGGATCGACGAACAGCCCGACACGCGCCACCCCCGGCGGCACATCGGCCACTAGACGCGCGGCCTGCTGCGGCGTCACCGCCCTCGGCGATTTCGGAAAGAACACGAAACCCAGAAACCGGGCGCCCGCCTCGACGGCCGCCGCCACATGCCCAGCCTCGCGCAACCCGCAGATCTTGACCTCGGCCAAGGTCAGCGCACCGCGGGCAGTGTCGTGGCCGGTGCGGCGTTCGGCTCGTCCAGAATCGCCAGAACCTCGTCGCGCGGGGCGGCGTGGCGCTGGCGCAGCTGCCCGACCTCGCCCTCCAGCCGTGCGACCTCGGCGCTGTGGCGGCGCGCCTCACGGCGGATATGCCCCTCGCGCAGCCATTCCCAGATCAGCCCTGCCAGCATCCCCAGTGCAAAGGCCACAAAGATCACCAGGAACAGCGGCAGGGTCACCGACCAGGTGCCCCCCAGATACTGGCCGAAATTGGCCGGAAAGGCCGACAGCGCGACCGCCTCGCGGTTCGCCAGGGCCACGGCCACCAGCACCAGCGCAAGCGCTGCGACAAAGATCAGACGGATGAAACGCATGAGGGTTCCTCGGTTGCAGCGGGCCGGTTCAGGGGGTCACGCATCGCCGTTCAGGCGATCGCGCAGCAGCTTGCCGGTCTTGAAAAAGGGCACGTGCTTTTCCTCGACCTCGACGGATTCGCCGGTGCGCGGATTGCGCCCCGTGCGCGAATCGCGCTTCTTGACCGAGAAGGCACCAAAGCCGCGCAGCTCGACCCGATCTCCGCGGGCCATCGCGTCGATGACCTCCTCAAAGATGGTGTTCACGATCCGCTCGACATCGCGCCGGAACAGGTGGGGATTTTCGTCGGAGATCTTCTGGATCAGTTCGGACCGGATCATGCTTTCCCCCAAATGGACGGGCTTTCCTGCCGTGGCCGTCAGGCCGCGCAGATGACAGGACAGCGCCTTACCGTCCTTGCAAGTCACGATCAACGCCCGACAGAAGTCACTGGTTTCATAGCGTTGCCAGCTTTGTCGCAGAGGCGCAAGACGCTTGGCGCAGCCGTGATCGGGCGGCGGCAAGAAAAGGCCCGCCCCGGACGAACCGGGACGGGCCAAGGTCTGATGGGGCGGACCCGATCAGCTGTTGCGGTTCAGCGCCGCACCCAGGATGTCGCCCAAGGACGCGCCCGAATCCGAGCTGCCATAGGTGTCGATCGCCTCTTTTTCCTCGGCGATCTCGCGGGCCTTGATGGACAGACCCAAACGGCGGGTCTTGGTGTCCACGTTGGTGACGCGGGCATCGACCTTGTCGCCGACATTGAAGCGCTCGGGGCGCTGGTCGGCACGGTCGCGGGCCAGATCGCTGCGGCGGATGAACGACTTGACGCCGTTGAACTCGACCTCGATGCCACCCTCTTCGATCGCGGTGACCTCGGCGGTGACGATTGTGCCACGCTTCACGCCATCAACGGCCTCGGCCATGTTCTCGTTTTCCAACGATTTGATGGACAGGCTGATGCGCTCCTTCTCGACGTCCACGTCCTGGACGACGGCCTTGACCGTGTCGCCCTTGCGGAAGTCCTGGATCGCATCCTCGCCACGGGCATCCCAGCTGATGTCCGACAGGTGAACCATGCCGTCGATGTCGCCGTCCAGACCCACGAACAGACCGAATTCGGTGATGTTCTTGACCTCGCCTTCGATGACGGTGCCGGTCGGGTGCGTTTCGGCGAACACTTCCCACGGGTTGCGCATCGTCTGCTTCAGGCCAAGGGACACGCGGCGCTTGGCCTCGTCGATCTCCAGAACCATCACTTCGACTTCCTGAGAGGTCGAGACGATCTTGCCCGGGTGGACGTTCTTCTTGGTCCAGCTCATTTCCGACACGTGGACCAGACCCTCGACACCGGCTTCCAGCTCAACGAAGGCGCCATAGTCGGTGATGTTGGTCACGCGGCCCTGATGGACCGACTCGATCGGGAACTTGTCGGCAACCGTATCCCACGGATCGGCCTGCAGCTGCTTCATGCCCAGGCTGATGCGGTGGCTGTCCTTGTTGATCTTGATGACCTGGACCTTGACGGTCTCGCCGATCGCCAGGATCTCGGACGGGTGGTTGACGCGGCGCCATGCCATGTCGGTGACGTGCAGCAGGCCGTCGACGCCGCCCAGATCAACGAACGCACCGTATTCGGTGATGTTCTTGACCACGCCGTCGATTGACTGACCTTCGGTCAGGTTCGCGATGACTTCGGCGCGCTGTTCGGCGCGGCTCTCTTCCAGAATGGCGCGACGCGACACGACGATGTTGCCGCGGCGACGGTCCATCTTCAGAATCTGGAACGGCTGCTTCAGACCCATCAGGGGGCCGGCATCGCGCACGGGGCGCACATCGACCTGCGAACCGGGCAGGAACGCGACAGCGCCGCCCAGATCGACCGTAAAGCCGCCCTTGACGCGGCCAAAGATGGCGCCTTCGACGCGCTCTTCGCTCTCGTAGGCCTTCTCCAGACGGTCCCAGGCTTCCTCGCGGCGGGCCTTTTCACGGCTGATCGACGCTTCGCCGCGGGCGTTCTCGACGCGGTCCAGATAGACCTCGACCTCGTCGCCGACGCTGATGTTGGGCTCTTCGCCGGGATTGGCAAATTCCTTCAGATCGACGCGGCCTTCCATCTTGTAGCCGACGTCGATGATGGCCTGACCTGCCTCGATGGCAATGACGCGGCCTTTGACAACGCTGCCCTCGTCGGGGGTGTCAATCTCGAGGCTTTCATTCAGAAGGGCCTCGAACTCCTCCATAGTCGCTTTAGCGCACATGCGTATGCAGTATCCTTTGTGTCTGTTTTCCGGCCTGACGGTTGGCTCCGCCGGTCTTTATGATGCCCGTGGGGCAACGCCAAAGGGTCGCGGCGTGACGCCCGACCCGATGGAAAGCGGTCTGTTCTGACCATGTCGCCCGTGTGACTGCGGTCCCCTTACGCCGGATCGGCGTGAAATTCAACGCCTAAACGCGCCGCCACACGCCCGACGCCCGGCTATAGCGGCTGACCTCGGGTTCGCGGAAATCCGTCTCCGCCATCGGCGCGACATGCCGCTCCAGGCACAACTCCGGTCCCTCGATGCGCATCAGCGCGAATTCGTTCTGCCCGTCGCTGATCCGCGCGCACAGCGCGCTGCCCGACTGGATCTGCAGCACGCGCGGATGCCGCCCCGTCTGCAGCAGCGCATCCACCGCCCAGCGATGCAGGTGACCCGACAGGACCACCTGCACGCCCGACGCCTCCAGCCGGTACAGCGCCTCGTCGGCGCGCCGCGCCGGGGCCTTGGTCACCTCGGGCAGCTGCTGAAGCGGGTGGTGCAGGGCGACGACATTCGTACCCATCGGATCGACATTGCCGATCGCGCGGCCGATCTCTCCGTCGCGGATCTTGCCGCGCTGCCAGGCATAAGGGTCGGCGCTGTTGATCGCCATGACGCGCACGTCATCGGCCCGCGCCACGGGCGTCAGCACCGGCCCGAAATGCCGCCGATAGCCCGCAAAGGGCCAGAACATCCGCGCCAGGGGATTCCACAGCGGCACGTCGTGATTGCCGGGCATGCAGATCAGCGGCGCCTCGATCCGGTCCACAAAGGCGCGCGCCTCGCGCATCTGCGCCTCCAGCCCCCGATGAGTGATGTCGCCGCCCACCACCACCAGGTCGGGGCGCAGGGCCGCGATGCGCGCCAGCAGCGGCTGGACCAGCGCCTGGCGGTGAAATCCGAAATGCAGGTCGGTCAGATGCAGGATGCGCGTCACGACGGCTCAGGCCTCTGGCCGATCGGTCTTGCTGACCCCGTCGTGCGGCAGCAGCACGCGCAGCCCGTCATGGCGCACCTGCATGCGGAACGGGCTGTTCAGCACCGTCTTTTCGCCGTCATGGGCCACCAACTGGCGGCGCTTGGGCGTCTCGATGGTCAGCGCATCCGTCAGGATCAGCTCGAAATCGTCGTCCTTGGCGCTTTTGCCCATCGCCATGCGCAGGGCCGACCGCATCAGCGGCAGGGGCCGCTTGGCCTTGGCGATCAGCACCGCGAATTCGCCGCGCCGGATCTGCGCCGCCCCTTCCAGCCCAAAGCTGTCCAGCTGATAGGCACTGCGCGCGACAAAGACCAAGGCGCTGGTATGCCGGGTCTCCTGCCCGTCGACGCGGGCCACCAGGTGCATCGGGCGGCGCAACCGGCGCAGCGCGACAAGCACCGACCAATAGGCCGCCAGCCGCGACCGCCCCCAGCGGCGATAGATCCCCTCGCGCGTCTTCAGGATCTGCGGATAAGCGCCCAGGCTGACATTGTTCAGAAAGATCAGGTCGTTGACATCGCCCACGTCAACCGCCTCGACCCGCGCGTCCAGAATCGTGTCCAGCGCGTCGTCGATGGTCTCCCCCACGCCCAGATCGCGCGGGAAATAGTTGAACGTGCCGCCGGGCAGCACGCCCATGATCACGTCCGTGCCGGTCAGCGCGCCCGCCACCGCCGATTGCGTGCCGTCCCCCCCCGCGGCAATCACCAGGTCATAGCCCTCAGCCGCCACCTGGCGCGCCAGCGCAGGCAGATCACTGCCCTTGCGGCTTTCGCGCAGCCGATAGCTGCCGCAGGCGGGTGCCAGCCGTTCCTTCAGCAGGGTACGCAACTCGGCATGCTTCTTCTTGCCCGATCCGCGATTCATGACGACGCAGACATTCGCGTCGGCCAGATCGAACCGATCCGTGGTGCTTTGCATGGACAAGGGGTCTCCCGGGACAGCGGTCATGTGTCGGGACCAAACACCCGAAGCCCGCGCCGGGTTGCATCCTCAGATCAGCCGCGCCGCCGCCAGTGCCGACGGTTTCAGCCCCTGCCCGCCCTCCTGCACGAATGCCTGCAGCTGTGCCCGCATCCGCGGCTCCCAGAAATCGCGCAGATGGGCCGCGATCTTGTCGGGCGCATCGCCGGGCTGAGTGTCAAAGAACGTGGCGATCTGGTTGGCCATCAGGACCATCTTGTCAGGCGACATGGGATACCTCGGCGCGCAGCCGTTGGGGGTGAGAGAACAGATCGAACCCGTCACCGCGGGCAAAGGCCGCCAGCGTGATGCCCGCCCCCTGCGCCAGGCGCAGCGCATGGGCGGTGGGGGCCGACACCGCGATGATGACCGCGCCCCCGGCAATGGCGCATTTCTGCACCATCTCGGTCGACACGCGGCTGGTCAGCACGAAGGCCCCCGTCCCCGCATCGACGCCCTGCCGCGCTATCGCGCCGATCAGCTTGTCCAGCGCATTGTGCCGCCCCACATCCTCGCGCGCCAGCACGATGCCGCGCCCGGGCACCAGGAACCCCGCCGCATGGACGGCCCGCGTCCGGTCATGCAGCGGCTGCCAGGCGCGCAGCGCCTCGGTCGCGCCGGCGATCTGGCCCGCATCCAGCACCGGCCCCGCATCACCCAGCTGGGGCAGCGCGCGCACGGCCTCGTCCAGGCTGTCGATGCCGCACAGCCCGCAGCCCACCGGCCCGGCCATGAACCGACGCCGCGCGGCCAGCGCCTCGGTGCGGTCCTCGGCGATCCACATCTGCGCCTCCAGCCCCTTGGGGTGGGCTAGAACCTCCAGCCGCTCGATCTGGGCGGGGTCGGTCACGATCCCCTCGGTCAGCGAAAACCCCACCGCAAAATCCTCAAGGTCGGCGGGCGTGGCCATCATCACGGCCTGGGTCGAGCCGCCATAGACCATCGCCACCGCCGTTTCCTCGGGCAGGGTGCGGGTCACGGCGCTGGTGCTGCCCGCGCGGACATGGGTCGCGCGGGCGGTCTGGGCAGGGGTCGGCAGGGTCATCGGTCACTCCGCGGCTGACAGGACCCGCCGCGACCTTTCGGCCTGCGCCTGATAGTCCCGCTGCCAGTCCGAGGGACCGTTGGAGGGACTGACCTGCACGGCGGTGACCTTGTATTCCGGGCAATTGGTCGCCCAGTCCGAAAAATCGGTCGTCACCACGTTAGCCTGCGTCATCGGATGGTGAAAGGTCGTATAGACCACGCCCGGCGACACCCGGTCGGTAAGCACCGCCCGGAGGGTCGTCTCTCCGGCCCGGCTGGCAAGCCGCACCCAGTCGCCCTCGTTCACGCCCCGCACCTCTGCGTCGTGGGGGTGAATCTCCAGCACGTCCTGATCGTGCCAGATGCTGTTTTCGGTCCGCCGCGTCTGCGCGCCAACGTTGTATTGCGACAGGATGCGCCCGGTGGTCAGCAACAGCGGGAACCGCGGGCCGGTCCGTTCATCCGTCGCCACGTATTCGGTGATCATGAAATGACCCCGCCCCGCCTGGAACCCGTCCACATGCATCAGCGGCGTGCCCCGCGGCGCGGCCTCGTTGCAGGGCCACTGGACCGAGCCAAGCTCCTCCAGCCGCTCATAGCTGACGCCCGCGAAACTGGGCGTGGTCGCCGCGATCTCGTCCATGATCTGGCTGGGATGGGTATAGTGCCAGCCCGCCTTGCCCGTCTCCTTCAGCAGGGCATTGGCCAGCATCTGCGTGACCTCCCAATCCTCGTATCCGTTGCGGGGCGCCATCACGCGGCGCACGCGGTTGATGCGGCGTTCGGCATTGGTGAAGGTGCCGTCCTTCTCCAGGAAACTGGAGCCGGGCAGAAAGACATGCGCGTAATTCGCGGTCTCGTTCAGGAACAGGTCATGGACGATCACGCATTCCATCGCCTTGAGACCCGCGGCCACGTGATGCGTGTCGGGGTCCGATTGCAGGATGTCCTCTCCCTGGCAATACAGCCCCTTGAACGTCCCCTCGACCGCCGCATCCAGCATGTTCGGGATGCGCAGGCCCGGCTCGGGGTCGATCTCGACCCCCCAGGCCGCCTCGAAGATGGCGCGCACATCCGGCAGCTTGACGTGCCGGTATCCCGGCAGCTCGTGCGGGAACGACCCCATGTCGCAGGCGCCCTGGACGTTGTTCTGACCGCGCAGCGGGTTCACGCCCACGCCGGGCCGCCCGATATTGCCGGTCAGCATCGCCAGGTTGGCGATGGCCATCACGGTGGTCGATCCCTGGCTGTGCTCGGTCACGCCCAGCCCGTAATAGATCGCGCCATTGCCGCCCGTCGCGAACAGCCGTGCCGCAGCGCGCAGATCGGCGGCGGGAACCCCGGTCAGCGCCTCGACAGCCTCGGGGGCGTGGCGGGGGTCGGCGATGAACTCGGCGTAATGCTGGAACTCGTCCCAATCGCAGCGGTCGCGGATATAGGCCTCGTCCATCAGCCCTTCGGTGACGATCACATGCGCCATCGCGCTGACCACGGCCACGTTGGTGCCCGGACGCAGCGGCAGGTGGTGATCGGCCTCGACATGCGCGGAACGCACGATATCGGTGCGGCGCGGATCGACGACGATCAGCCGCGCCCCCGCGCGCAGGCGCTTCTTCAACCGGCTGGCAAAGACCGGGTGCCCGTCCGTGGGGTTCGCGCCGATGATCAGCACCACGTCGGTCTGTTCGACGCTGTCGAAATCCTGCGTGCCGGCAGAGGTGCCAAAGGTCTTGCCCAGCCCGTAACCCGTGGGCGAATGACACACCCGCGCACAGGTATCGGTATTATTGTTGCCGAAGACCGCGCGGGTCAGCTTCTGAACCAGATAGGTTTCCTCATTGGTGCAGCGACTGGAGGTGATGACCCCCACCGACCGCCGCCCGTGCCGCTCCTGGATGGCGTGCATACGACGGGCCGCAAAGGCCAGCGCCTCGCCCCAGGCGACCTCGCGCCAGGGCTCGTCGATGCTGTCGCGGATCATCGGCGACAGAATGCGGTCCTTGTGCGCGGCATAGCCATAGGCGAACCGCCCCTTGACGCAGCTGTGGCCCCGGTTGGCCTTGCCGTTCTTCCACGGCACCATGCGCACCAGCGTGTCGCCGTTCATTTCGGCCTTGAAGCTGCAGCCGACGCCGCAATAGGCGCAGGTCGTGATGACCGACCGCGTGGGCGTGCCCAATTCGGCCACCGATTTCTCCTGCAGGGTCGCGGTCGGGCAGGCCTGCACGCAGGCCCCGCAGCTGACGCAGTCGCTGGCCAGGAAATTCTCTCCGGCGACGGCCACGCGGCTGTCGAAACCCCGCCCCTCGATGGTCAGCGCGAAGGTCCCCTGCACCTCCTCGCAGGCGCGCACGCAGCGCGAACAGACGATGCACTTGCTGGGGTCATAGGTGAAATAGGGGTTGCTGTCGTCCTTGGGGATGAACAGCGGATTGTCGTGACCACCACGCAACCGCGCCTCGGCCTGAGACCGCGCGCCCTGCCCCGAAACGTCGAAATGGTTCGCGCCGGGCGTATAGCGCACATCACGCAGCCCCACCTGCCCTGCCGCATCCTGCAGCTCGCAATCGCCATTGGCCGCGCAGGTCAGGCAATCCAGCGGGTGGTCGCTGACATACAGCTCCATCACGCCGCGGCGCAGCTTGCGGATCTTGTCGGTCTGGGTCCGCACGACCATGCCCTCGGCCACCGGGGTGGTGCAGCTGGCGGGCGTGCCGCGCCGCCCCTCGATCTCGACCACGCACAGACGGCAGGACCCGAACGCCTCCAGGTTATCGCTGGCGCACAGCTTGGGGATCTGCACCTCGGCCATCATGGCCGCGCGCATCACCGATGTGCCCTCAGGCACCGTCACCTGCACCCCGTCGATGGTCAGGCAGACGGGCGGGCCGTGGCGGGCGGGGGTGCCCATGTCACGCTCGTCGCCCGGGGCGAATTGGGGGATGATGAAGTCTTTCATTCGGCGGCCTCCCTTTGGGTGGCGAAATCGTCTGGAAATTGCGTCAGCGCGGACATGACCGGATAAGGCGTGAACCCCCCCAGCGCACAGAGAGAGCCATCCTTCATCGTCTCGCACAGGTCGGTCAGCAGGGCGGCAGCAGCAGGGTCGCCCGCGGCGATGCGGTCGATGGTCTCGACCCCGCGGACCGCGCCGATCCGACAGGGCGTGCATTTCCCGCAGGATTCGATGGCGCAGAACTCCATCGCGAACCGTGCCATCTGCAGCATGTCGGCGCTGTCGTCGAACACGACCAGCCCCGCATGCCCGATCAGCCCGCCGGCGGCGTCGAAATCCTCGTATCCCATCGCCGTGTCGAATTTCGACACCGGCATATAGGCGCCCAGCGGCCCGCCGACCTGCACCGCCTTGACCGGACGCCCGGTCGCCGTGCCGCCCGCGATATCGTTGACCACCTCGCCCAGCGACAGACCGAAGGCGGTTTCGAACAGCCCGCCCCGCGCCACGTTCCCGGCAATCTGCAGCGTGACCGTCCCGCGCGACCGGCCCAGCCCGAAATCGGCATAGGCTTGCGCGCCGCGTTCAAAGATCACCGGCACGGTCGCCAGGCTGATCACGTTGTTCACCACCGTGGGCTTGCCCAGAAACCCCTCCAGCGCGGGCAGCGGCGGCTTGGCGCGGACCGTGCCACGCTTGCCCTCCAGGCTGTTCAGCAGGCTGGTCTCCTCTCCGCAGACATAGGCGCCGGCGCCGACCCGCACCTGCATGTCGAAGGCGCGCCCCGACCCCAGCACATCCGGCCCCAGCACGCCGCGCGCACGGGCGATCGCGACCGCCTGTTCCAGCACGTCGATGGCCACCGGATATTCCGACCGCATATAGACATAGCCGCGCGTGGCGCCCACGCCCAGCGCGGCGATCGCCATCCCCTCGATCAGGGTGAAAGGGTCGCCCTCCATGATCATCCGGTCGGCGAATGTGCCGCTGTCGCCCTCGTCGGCATTGCAGACGATGTATTTCTGATCGGCGACGGCCTCGGCCACGGTCTTCCACTTGATGCCGGTGGGAAACCCCGCGCCGCCGCGCCCGCGCAACCCGCTGGCGGTGACCTCGGCCACGATCTGCGCGCTGTCCATCGCCACGGCCCGGCGCAGGCCGACCAGCCCGCCATGGGCCGCGTAATCGTCCAGATCCAGCGGGTCGATCAGCCCGCAGCGCGCGAATGTCAGCCGCGTCTGGCGCGCGAAGAAGGGGATATCCTCGACCGTGCCCAGGCTGTTCAGCCGCCCGTCCATCAGCGCCGGGACATCCGCCGCCGATACCGGGCCATAGGCCAGCCTGCGCCCGTCCGCCTCGACCTCGACCAGCGGCTCCAGCCAGACCATGCCGCGCGATCCGTTGCGGATGATCTGCACGTCCAGACCGCGCAAGGCCGCCTCGTGCGCGATGGCATCGGCGACCGCATCCGCGCCCAGCGCCTTGGCCGCGCTGTCCAGGGGAACATAGATCCTCATGCGCCCGCCCCCGTCTCGGCCAGCAGACGGTCGGCATCGACCCGCCCCAGCAACCGACCGTCCAGCATCGCGGCAGGGCCGCAGGCGCACAGGCCCAGGCAATAGACCGGCTCGACCGTGACCGCGCCGTCCGGGGTGGTGCCGTGCCAGTCCACGCCCAGCCGCGCCAGCGTCTCGGCCGCGACGCCGGTGCCGCCCATCGCCTGGCAGGCCTCGGCGCGACAGATCTTCAGGACCTGCCGCCCGGCAGGATGGTCGCGGAAATCGTGGTAAAAGCTGATGACACCTAGAACCTCGGCCCGGCCCAGGTTCAGCAGATCGGCCAGCACCGGCACCGCCGCCTGGGGCACATGGCCCCATTCGGCCTGAATCGCGTGCAGCATGGGCAGCAGCGGCCCCTCCAGCGCGGTCAGGGGCGCCACGATCTGGCGGATATCCTCGGCCGAGGGGGTGGCTGGCGCTAAGTTGGCTGGCGCGGGGTCACGCATGGCTGGCCTTTCTGTCGTTCCCCCCCAGTCAACGCCCGGAACGATCACAAATCAATATCGCAGTTCCGTCATACGATAGGCTGCGCCTATGACACCATGCGCCGCGCCTCGGTCAGCAGGGCCTCCAGCACGGGTGTGTGGGGCTCGCGCCAGGGCGCGATCAGGCCGACGGCATGGCCCGGCCCGTCCGGCGCCAGCGGCACCAGCGCCAGCGGCTTGCCCTGTGCCAGAAACCCCGCGATGTCCTGCGGCAGGATCGTGACCCAGCCCCCGGCCAGCACCTGCGAGACCAGCACCACGGTCGAATTGCTTTCGACCATGGCCAGGGGGGTGACGCCCGCATCGGCCAGGCGGCGGTTGATGATGCGGCGGTTCTGCATGTCGGGCGTCAGCAGGCACAACCGCAGCCCGTCCAGCGCCGCCCAGTCCAGCACCCCGGCCCCTGCCAGCGCATGATCGGCCGGCACCACCAGGCTGTAGCGTTCGTCATACAGCGGCACCGCGCTGACCCGGCCCAGCGGCTCGTTGTCCAGATAAGAGATGCCCGCATCGACCTGCAGATCCTCGATCATCTTCAGGATCTCGACCGAGGCGCGCGACAGGATCGTCAGCCCGACATTCGGATGCGCCGCCCCATACCGTGCCGCCAGCCGCGCGGCCCAAGTCAGCGCGGTCGGCACCACCGCGATGCGCAGCTGGCCGGTCAGCCCGTGGCGGGTGGCGCGCATCTCGTCGCGCAGCTGGCGGGCGTCGCCCACGATGCGCCGCGCCCAGACCAGCGCCGCCTGCCCCTCGGGCGTCAGCCCGCCATAGCGGGCGCCGCGAAAGATCAGCAGGACGCCAAGCTGCGCCTCCAGCTGCTTGATGCCCGCCGACAGGCTGGGCTGGGTGATGCCCAGCGTGGCCGCGGCGCGTCCGAAATGACCCTCCTTGGCCACGGCCAGGAACATCTCCAGCTTGTCGATCATGGGGCCTCCTTTTTGGCGCATCAGGCGCGCATGGGTCTGCGGGGTCAAGCCTTGCCGCGCGCGCGCCGCCGGGGCAGGATCAGACGATGGACGACATCCTGCTGATCCACGGGGCCTGGCATGGCGGCTGGTGCTGGGACGCCACGGCGGCGGCCCTGCGCGCGCGGGGCTGGCGCGTGGCCTGCCCCGACCTGCCCAATGCGGCGGACACGACGCTGGAGCAGGCGGTGGCGGCCCTGCCCCCGGCCCGCGTGATCCTGGGCCATTCGATGGGCGGGATCCTGGCCGAGGCGCTGGCCACCACCCACCTGCCCCGCGCCCTGATCCACCTATGCAGCTATCTGCCTTTGCCCGGCGACAGCCTGGCCGCGCTGGACCGGCTGATCCCCGCACCGCCCCGCGCCTGGCCGCGCGACCCCGAGGGCCGCCTGATCCTGCCCCCCGATGCCGCGCGGGCGCTGATGCTGCACGGGCTGGATGACGCGCAGGCCGTGCAGGCCATCGCCCGCCTGCGCCCCCAGCCGGTCGGGCCTTTGCGCGATCGCTGGCCAGGGCCGCGGGCGCAGGTGCCGCGCCACTACGTGCTGTGCGCGCAGGACCGCGCCATCGCGCCCGCGCTGCAACGTGCCATGCTTGCGCGCGCCCCGGTCCAGCATGTCCACGAAACCGTTTGGGATCATTCGCCTTTCCTGACCGATCCGCAGGGGCTGGCCGATCTGGTGGACCGCATCGCGCGTTAGTCCACCGCCACGGCCACCACCGCCAGGCAATCGCCGGTCTGGACCAGCCCGGGGAAATGCCGCGCCGCCAGCAGGCCGGGGCGGTTCGCGTGGACGGTGACCGGCGCAACCCCGGTGCGGTCGGCGGGCCAGATGCAGGCCAAAGGTTGTCCTTCGGCCACGGCCTCTCCCAGATCGACCAGCGGATGCAGCAGCCCGCCCTGCGGCGCGAAGTGGAAGCAGGCGTCGTCGGGCATGTCCAGCATGCGGCCGGCCGCGGCGCCCTCGACCGGGCCGGACAGGATGCCCGCATGGCGCAGCACATTGCGTGCCCCCCGCAGCGCAATCGCGACCGAGGCCGCCGTGGCCGTCCCGCCGCCGCCCAATTCGGTCGTGACAAAGACCTTGCCCTGCTGTTCCACCGTGGTGTCGAACATGCCGACCGCGTCGATTTCCCGCATCATCATCGACCAGGGCGCACCGAACGCCCGCATCGCGGCCACGCAGGCCGCCTGCTGATCCGCATCGTCCAGGTAATGCGCCGCGGCATAGGGCAGGAAATCCAGCGTCTTGCCGCCCGAATGGTAATCCAGCACGACATCCGCCGCAGGCACCAGGACCGTCGCCAGATAATCCGCGATCTTTTGCGTCACCGTGCCGTCGGGGCGGCCCGGAAAGGCGCGGTTCATGTTGACCCCGTCCACCGGGCTGACCCGCGTGCCCGCCGCCACCGCGGGCGCGTTCATCGCGGGCAGGATGATCACGCGGCCCATCACCTGCGCGGGCTCCAGCTCCCAGGCCAGCTGCTGCAGCGCCAGGGGGCCTTCGTATTCGTCGCCGTGATTGCCCCCGGTCAGCAGCGCGGTGGGACCGTCGCCGCCCCGGATGACCGTCAGCGGGATCATCACGCTGCCCCAGGCGCTGTCGTTGCGGCTGTAGGGCAGGCGCAGGAACCCGTGATGCTTGCCGGGCGCGTCCAGGGGGATGGTTGGGACGATCGCCGTCACGACTTCACCAGCATCCGGCGCGGCAGGGTGCAGAACAGGTCGGGCGCACCATCGGTGATGATGATCGATTCCGTGGTCTCATACCCCCAGTCGTCCATCCACAGCCCGGTCATGAAATGGAACGTCATCCCCGGCTGCAGCACGGTCTTGTCGCCCCGGCGCAGCGACATGGTGCGCTCGCCCCAGTCGGGCGGATAGGACAGGCCGATCGGGTATCCGGTGCGGTTGTCCTTGACGATGCCGTGGCGGTCCAGCACCCGGAAGAAGGCGTTGGCGACATCCTCGCAGGTGTTGCCGGCGCGGGCGGCCTCCAGCCCCTCGTCCATGCCCTCCAAGACGGCCTTTTCGGCCTCCAGCATCGCGTCGGGGGGCGTGCCCAGAAAGATCGTGCGCGACAGCGGCACGTGGTATCGCTGATAGCATCCGGCGATCTCGAAGAACGTGCCCTCCTCGGGCTTCATCGGCTGGTCGTCCCAGGTCAGGTGCGGCGCGCCCGCATCCGGTCCCGACGGCAGCAGCGGCACGATGGCCGGATAGTCGCCGCCATGCCCCGACCATTCGTCATAGCGCAGGCCCGCATCATAGATCTCGGCCACCAGGTCGCATTTGCGCATACCCACCTCGACCTTGTCGGCGATGCGGCGGTGCATGCGTTCCACGATGCGCGCGGCCTTGCGCATGTATTCCAGCTCCTTCTCGGTCTTGACGGCGCGCTGCCAGTTGACCAGCGACACCGCGTCGGTCAGCCGCGCGTCCGGCAGGCCCGCGACCAGACAGCCATGCGCCTTGGCGGAATACCAGTAATTGTCCATCTCGACCCCGATGGTGCCGCGATTCCAGCCCAGATCGGTCAGCCGGGCGGCCAGATACTCCATCGGGTGGCGGACCTCCGATTGAACGTAGTGATCGGGATAGCCGATGATCGCATCCTCGGGCATCCAGACGGTGCGCAGCGCGCCCTGCGCGTCCTGCCCGCGCCCGAACCACACGGGCGGGCCGGACGGCCCCACGATCACGCATTGATGCACATAGAACGACCAGCCGTCATAGCCGGTCAGCCATGCCATGTTGGACGGATCGCTGACGATCAGCACGTCCAGCCCCTGACGCGCCATCCGGGCGCGGGTGCCGCTCAGGCGGGCCTGATATTCCTCGGTCGCAAATCGTTCGGGGGTGCGTTGCAGTTCGGGCATGGGCGTGAACCTTGCAGGGGGGTGATGTTACCAGCTTCGGGTGCGAAACAGCGCGCCGGGGCCGTGGGCGGGAATGCGCGCGCGGTCCAACATGGCCCAGAACAGCGCCTGGTTCGCGGTCAGGACCGGCTTGCCCAGCTGCGCCTCCAGCGCGTCGATCAGCTCCAGCGCGGGCAGCGCGGTGCAGGACAGAAACAGCGCCTGCGCGTCGGGGTGATCGGCGGCCAGCGCCATCTCCGTGATCTCGGGCGGAGCCAGCAGCGCCATCTCGCGGTCGTCTGCATGGCCCATCGACACGCTGCGCACCACGTCGATGCCCTGCGCGGCAAAGCGGTCCGCGACCAGCGCCGTGGTCAAGGCCAGATAGGGCGTCATCAGCGCGACCCGCGACACGCCAAGCGCAGCAAAGCCCCGCAGCGCCGCCCCGGCAGGCGCGGTCACAGGCGCGCGGTCGCCGGTCAGCGCCTCCAACCCCTCGCCCAGCACGGCCGATGCGGATGTGCAGCCGAACGCGATCCCGGCCAGGGGCACGCCCGGCACGATCAGGTTTGCGGCCTCGGACAGCCGGGGGCCGGTCGCGCGCAGGTTCGCCTCGGTCGTGGGGTTGTCAAAGGCGATGCGGGTGACGTGCAGGCGCGTGCCATGGGGCATCAGGCGCGCGGCGTCGGCCTCGATCGTCATGTCGGTCGCAAGCGCGATCAACCCGAAACGGGTCAGGGCATCATGCGCCATGGATCAGCCCCCCACCGCCAGATCGCGCAGGAACAGCGCGATCTGCGGGAAAAAGATCAGCGCGACCGAGACCGACAGCAGGATGCAGACAAAGGGCGGTGTGCCGCGGATCACCTCCCAATAGGGACGCTTGAACACCGCGATGGCCGTGAAGATGTCGCAGCCAAAGGGCGGGGTCGCGCTGCCGATGGCGACCTGCAGGGTGACGATGGTGCCCACCAGCACCGGGTCCAGCCCGGTGGCCTGCACCACGGGCGCAAAGATCGGCACCAGGATCAGGATCACCACGATGGGGTCCACGAACATGCAGCCGATGAAGAACGCGATGGAGATGGTGAACAGCACCCCGTATCGGCCCATCGCGTCGATGCCGATGCCCGACAGGATCTCCTGCGGGATCTGGGCAAAGCTGATGATATAGCTGAAGGCCGCGCCCGCGCCGACCAGGATGAAGACCACCGCCGTGATCAGCCCGGTCGATTTCGCGGTCGTGAACAGCTGGCGCGGCGAGACCTCGCGAAAGACGATCATCTCCAGCACCACGGCATACAGAACGCAGGCCGCCGCCGCCTCGGTCGGAGAGAAGACGCCCCCATAGATGCCGCCGATGATGATGACCGGGAACCCCAGGGGCCAGATCGCGCGCCGCATGGCACGCAGGCGCAGGCGCCAGGGCGTGCGCGGCTCGGTCGGCACATTGTGCCGCACCGCATAGATATAGGCATAGATCGAGAACAGCAGCAAAATCAGTAGCCCCGGCCCGATGCCCGCCAAAAACAGCTCGGATATCGAGGTGCCCGACACCACGCCATAGATGATCATGCCGATCGACGGCGGGATCAGGAAGGCGATGTCGGATGCGTTGATGATCAGCGCCAGCGTGAACCGGTCGCTGTATCCCGCCTTGAGCAGGCGCGGGCGCAGCGGCCCGCCCACGGCAACCACCGTCGCCTGGGTCGAGCCCGACACCGCGCCGAACATCGTGCAGGCCCCCGCGGTCGAGATGGCAAGCCCGCCCTTGATATGGCCCAGAAAGGCCATCACCAGGTCGATCAGGCGGCTGGCGGACTGGCCGCGGGTCATGATCTCGGCGGCAAAGATGAACATCGGCACGGCGATCAGGCTGGCGGGCTGGATGCCCGCGATGACCTGCGCCACCAGCGTGTCCAGCTGGCCGATGCCGCCGAACAGACCGATGAACCCCACGACGGCGCCCAGGATCAGCGGCACCATCATCGGAAAACCCAGCAGCAGCAGCACGATCATCGTGCCCAGAATGGCGGTCGTCATGCGTCGGGGTCCTTGGCGGGCAGATCATAGCCGTCGCGCGTCGCGGTCGACAGCCAGATGTCGGGTTCGGTCAGGTTCTTCAGCGCGGTCAGCGCGTATTGCAGGCCGGTCAGAAAGAACCCCGCCGGGACCCAGACGATGATCCACCATTGCGGAATGCTCAGCGCGGGCAGCACGCGCCCCCGGCTGGCCTGGGTCATCACATAGGACAGCGCGAACCAGGCCAGACCCAGCAGCAGCGCCGCCGTCAGCGCCGAGATGGCGACCATCATCGCCTTGCGGCCCGCATGCGGCAGCGCGTCGGTCAGCGCCGACATGCGGATGTGCCGCCCGTGGCGCGCCGCATAGGACATGCCGGCGAAGGTGATCAGCACGATCAGCGCCTGGTTCACCTCCTCCGCGAAATACAGCGATCGGCCAAAGACGAACCGCCCCACGACATTGGCGACCGTGTTGATCGCCATGGCCAGCACGCCCAAGGCCAGTGCCACGGCCTCGACCCGCGCGATGGCACGGTCCAACAGGCCCAGGGGCCCGGGCAGGCCCGACTGATACAGGCTGTCGTCGATGTCGTCCTGGGCCTGCACCGCCTCGGCGGTGGCCAGGATCTGATCGTCGTCGGACAGGCGCGGGGGCCGGTCAGCAGGGGTGTTGGGCGTCATGGCCACCTGTCCAGATCTTGTGTCGTCAGCGGAACCGGCCCGCGGCGGGGCCGGTTCCCGTCAGCGCGATCAGTTCGCGGCGGCGTCCAGATCGGCCTTCATCTGGTCCAGCACCTCCTGGGCGCGGGGTCCACCGATCTCAAGGAAGGTCGCCTCGACCCGCTCGGCCGTGTCGCGGAAGGGGGCGCGCTCCTCCTCGGTCAGGGTGGTCACGGTGATCGACGGCTTGGCCGCCGTGATCGCCTCCAGCGAAGCCTCGGTCAGGCCCTGCTGGTATTCGATGATGTGGTCGAAGGCCGCCTGCGTGGCGTCGCGCACGACCTGCTGATCCTCCTCGGACAGACCCGCGAAAAAGTCCTGGTTCGCCATCAGCGCGGTGGTGAAGTTGTTGTGCCCCAGCCGCGTGATGTGGTCCTGAACCTCGTACATGCGGGTCGATTCGATGAAGAAGGCCGGGTTTTCCTGCGCATCCACGATGCCGGTCTGAAGGCCCCCATAGACCTCGCCCCAGGGCAGTGGCGTGGGCATAGCGCCGAAGGCGCGATAGCTTTCGACCAGCAGCGGGTTGGTCATGACGCGGACCTTGACGTCGCTGAAATCGGCGGGGGCCGCGATGGGGCGGTCGGAGGTGACCATCACCTCGCCCTCGGGATACATGGTCAGCAGCTCCAGCCCCTGCTGGGCATACAGCTCGGGGAAGATCGTGTTGATCGCCTCGGAATCGCGGAAGAAGGCGAACAGCTGGTCGTCATCCTCGGGCAGCAGATAGGGGACGAAGAACACCTGCGCCTCGGGGATCAGCGCGCCGGTGAAACCGGGCGACTGGTTCACGAATTGCAGGATGCCCGACTGAGTCTGCTCCAGGATGTTGTCCGATTCCCCCAGCGTGCCGAACGGGAACAGCTGGACCTCGTGGTCGGAATTGGCCTCGACCTCTTCCTTGAACTTCTGGGCGAAGACGCCCTGAACCTCGTCCAGCGCCTCCTCGAAGGCATAGCGCCAGGTGTCGGCCATGGCGGCCCCCGATCCCAGAATCAGGGCGGTCAGGCTGGCGGTCGCCAGGCGAAAGGCGGGGCGGGTCGTGTGGGTCATGATACCTCCTGTTGGGGCGGGCCTGGCACGGGGATCGCGCGGGCCCTTCTGCGGCAGGATTCGGACCTTGCGGACCGTTCCGGTTGGGCCCGATGGTTCGGGACAAGCGGATTCCAAGTCAATTGATGTATTAAATCATGACAATTTGGTCAGCAGAAGTCAAACAGGTCGCCCAATTGTCCCGCCCCCGGCCGCCCGTCAGCCGGGCAGTATTGCCGATACGATGCGCAGCGCCTGCTCCAGATCGCGCATCGGCGGCCCGCCCAGAGACAGTCGCAGCGCCGGTCCCTGGGGCAGCACGGCAAAGCCCGCGCCGGGCGCCAGCGCCACCTGATGGGACAGCGCCTGCACCAGGGCCGCGCCCTCATCCGTGCCCGGCGCCAGCGGCATCCAGCGGTGCAAACCGTGCAGAAAGCCCTGCGCACGCTGGCCCAGGACGCGCACCGCCAGCCGGTTGCGCGCGGCCAGCTCGGCCCGCTGCGCGGCCAGCAGCGCGTCGGCGGTGCCGCCGGTGATCCAGTCCTGCGCGATCTCGGCCATCAGGGGGGTGGCCATCCAGGCCATCGACAGATGCCGGTTCAGCGCGGCCTCTGCCAATTTTTCGGGCATCGCCAGAAAACCCAGGCGCAGGCCCGGCGACAGGCATTTCGACAGGCCGGTGAAATAGAAGCTGCGGTCCGGGGCGAACCCCGACAGGGCGGGCGGGCGGCGCGGCGGCATCGGCCCGGTCGGGTCGCTTTCCAGGATCACCAGCCCGGCCTGAGTCGCGGCGCGGGCCAGCGCCGCACGCCGGTCGCGGTCCATCACCCGCGCCCGCGGCCCCCCGCCCGAGGGCAGCAGGAACACCGCCTTCATCCGCCCGCCCGAGGCCCGCGCCGCCCGCAGCAGCGCGTCGGGGTCCATCCCGTGTTCGTCGTCGGGAATACCCTGCAAGCGCAGGTGCAGGTGCTGGGCGGCGGGCCGCAGCGTGTGGCAGGTCGCCGATTCGGTCGCGATGATGTCGCCGGGCATCCCCACGCATTGCAGCGCCACGAACATCGCGGGCGTGGTCCCGTTGGTGATCAGGATCCGCTGTGCCGGCACCACCATCCCGCAGCGCGCCAGCCAGGCCCCCGCCATCCCGCCGTAAAGCGCCATCGTCTGGCGCGGCCGGAACGACAGCATCGCGGGGTCGGGCAGCGTGCCCGACAGCCGCATCAGCGTGTCAGCCCAGGCCGCGCGGATCTGGGGCAGCGCCACGGGGGTCATCATCGACAGATCGATCGGGGGCCGGTCGGTGGGGGCGCGGAACCAGGGCACCTCGATCGTCTCGCGCGGGCCCGAACGGACAAAGCTGCCGCGCCCGACCTCTCCCGAGATCAGGTCGGCGCGGATCAGCTCCTCATACGCGCGGCTGACGGTCTGGACGCTGACGCCCAGCTGCCAGGCCAGGTCGCGATGCGGCGGCAGGCGCGCACCAGGCGCCAAGCTGCCCGCGTCGATGGCCGCGGCGATGCCCTGGGCCAGGCTGCGATAGGCCGGGCGGGTGATGTCGGTGCGTCTCAGAGGCCAATGGGACATGGCGCGCAGGATCGCCCGCCGCACGCGGATTGACAAGCGGGCCGCGCGGGGGAACATGCGCCCCATGATCCCGCCCCGCAGCCTGCGCCTGGACGACCGCGACATCGCCATCCTGGCGGTGCTGTCGCGCGAGGGGCGCATCACCAAGACCGACCTGGCCGCCCGCGTGAACCTGTCGCCCACGCCCTGCTGGGACCGGATGCGGCGGCTGGAACAGGCGGGCCTGATCCGCGGGTACCGGGCGCAGATCGCCCTGGGCCTGCTGGGCCCGCATGTACAGGTCTTTGTCACGGTCGAGCTGGACCAGCACCGCAGCGAAAGCTTTCAGCGGTTCGAGGCGGTGATCGCCCGCATGGACGCCGTCACCGGCTGCTGGGCCATCGGCGGGGGGTTCGACTATCTGATGTCGGTGATCGCGCCGGACGTGGCGGCATTCCAGGGCGTCATGGACGCGCTGCTGGACAGCGGCGCGGGCGTCAGGCGCTATTTCAGCTATATCGTGACCAAGCCGGTCAAGGATCAGCCCCCCTTGGGCGCAATGCTGGAACATCATCGGCTTGAGGGCTGAACTTCAGGGATTTCCTCGGGCAGGAGCCACCGGATCAGAGGAATCCTCGGCTCCCGCCGCCCTATCCTGCCCCCAGCAGGAACAGGAGCGATGATGCTGACGAATGACGAACTGGCCCGCTGGGACCGCGAGAGCTTTTTCCACCCCTCGACCCATCTGGGGCAATTCGCGCGGGGCGAGGCGCCGCAGCGCATCATCACCGGGGGCGAGGGCTGTCACATCACCGACCGCGACGGCAACCGCCTGCTGGACGGTTTCGCGGGGCTGTACTGCGTGAACGTCGGCTATGGCCGCACCGAGATCGCGCAGGCCATTGCCGATCAGGCGCATCAGCTGGCCTATTACCACGCCTATGCCGGCCACGGATCCGAGGCCGCGATCACGCTTGCGCAGATGGTCATGGACCGCGCGCCCCAGGGCATGGCGCGGGTCTATTTCGGCCTGTCGGGATCGGATGCGAACGAGACGAACATCAAGCTGGTCTGGTATTACAACAACATCCTGGGCCGCCCGAAGAAAAAGAAGATCATCAGCCGGTGGCGCGGCTATCACGGGTCGGGCCTGATGACCGGATCGCTGACAGGGTTGAAGTTGTTTCACGCCAAGTTCGACCTGCCACTGGACCAGGTGATCCATACCGAGGCGCCGTACTATTTCCGCCGCCCCGACGTGGCGATGTCTGAATCCGATTTCGTGGCCCATTGCGTGGCGCAGCTGGAGGCGCTGATCGCCGAACATGGCGCGGATACCATCGCGGCCTTCATCGGAGAGCCGGTGCTGGGCACGGGGGGCATCGTGCCGCCGCCCGCGGGTTACTGGCCCGCCATCCAGGCGGTTCTGGACCGCCACGACATCCTGCTGATCGCGGATGAGGTGGTGACGGGCTTTGGCCGGATGGGGACGATGTTCGGGTCGGACCATTACGGCATGCGCCCCGACCTGATCACCTGCGCCAAGGGCCTGACCAGCGCCTATGCGCCGCTGTCGGCCAGCATCGTGGGCACGCGGGTCTGGGACGTGCTGACGCGCGGCACGGACGAGAACGGCGTGATGGGGCATGGCTGGACCTATTCCGCCCATCCCATCGGGGCGGCGGCCGGGGTGGCGAACCTGAAGCTGATCGACAGCCTGGGCCTGGTCGAGAACGCCGGGACCGTGGGTGCCTATCTGAACGACCGGATGCGGTCGGCCGTGGGGGATCACGCCCATGTCGGAGAGGTGCGCGGCGAAGGCATGCTGTGCGCGGTGGAACTGGTCGCAGATCGCGACGCGCGGCGATTCTTTGACGCGTCCGAGGGTAAGGGCGCCAACGTCGTGGCGGCGATGCTGAAGCGTGGCGTGATCGCGCGGGCGATGCCGCAGGGCGACATCCTGGGCTTTGCCCCGCCCCTGTGCCTGACGCGCGAAGAGGCCGACCGGATCGTCGATGTGACGGCCGAGGCACTGACCGAGGTGCTGGGCTGACTTGCGTCCCGCGACGGCGGGGGGATTTCACATCCCCCCGCACCCCCCTGTGGCGTTGTCCGACCGCCCCGGCAGGGGTGCGCTGATCTGGTCCGGCATGTCGATGTCGCGTAGCAGTCCCGGCGCGGGCACGGACCGGTCGGGGGCCAGATCACGCAGCAGGCGACCCGCGCCCTGATCGCCGGTCAGTTGTGCAAGCCGCAACAGCCAGTCACGCGGGAAGCAGGCCGGCGGCAGCGGCACAGAACCGTCGTGGCTGGAAGAGGGCAGACCATCTGCGGTCCTGTCGACGATGGCCGTCAGGTGCGCGGCGGTAACGTCGGGCATGTCGCCAAGGGCGATCAGCAGCCGGTCTGGATCACCCGCCGCGGCCAGGCCCGCGCGCAGGCTGTCCGATTGCTGCCCCTGCGGGATCAGCACGATACGAAAGCCGTCCAGCCACGGCGTCAGGGCGGGGTTGCTGATGACGACTATACGGTCATCCAGCGCAGTAGCCCGCATGGCCTGCGCGGCATGGGCGATAAGCGGTAACTCTGCAACCGTTGCCAGCAGCTTGTCGGACGGACCGAAGCGGCGCGATGCGCCAGCCGCCAGCAGCAGACCGATGCAGGTCACGCGGTCAGCACCTCGTAGGCGGCAAGGATCTGGGTCAGGGCGGATGCCGCGATCAGGCGCGGATCGCGGGCCGGGCTGACGACGCCGA
Source organism: Paracoccus sp. SCN 68-21 (assembly GCF_001724535.1). Classification (NCBI taxonomy): domain Bacteria; kingdom Pseudomonadati; phylum Pseudomonadota; class Alphaproteobacteria; order Rhodobacterales; family Paracoccaceae; genus Paracoccus; species Paracoccus sp. SCN 68-21. Next base: position 59,394 of record NZ_MEES01000009.1, read on the forward strand.
TGGGTCCGGTGATCCGATCCAGCGTGGCCATGTCGAAACCCTGTTCGGTCAGGGCCGCCAGCCGCGCGGCCTGGGCCCGCCGCGACCCCAAAGCGCCGATATAGAACGCGCCCGACCGCAATGCGCGGGCAAGCGCGGGCAGTTCGCGGTCGTGGTCGTGAAACAGCGTCACCACGGCGGTATGGGCGTCGGGGCGCGCGTCGCGACCCATCAGGGGCAGGTCCATCGCGGCGACCAAGGTGGCCAGGGCCTGCGCCTCGTCCCCCTCTCCGTGGATCTGGAAGGCGGGGGGCGGCGGCAGGGTCAGCGCAAAGTCATCGGCATCGGGGTCGCCCGCGCGGCAGGGCGCGCCGGTGCGCAGGTTCACGCACCACTGCCCGGTGCGGCGGCGGATGCGGTCGTCCCAGATGGCGCCCAGCCAGTCGGAGTCGGACCTGTGGATCAGCGCGATCTGCACCGTGCCGCCGCAGGGCAGCGGCAGGTCCAGCGGGCCGCCCACACCATAGGTCAGCCGCGTCACCGGGCCGGGCACGTCCAGATGGGCTGCGATGTCGGCGTCGATGCAGCCCGCGCCCAACCGTCCGACCCGCGCGCCATCCGGCCACAGCGCCATCATCGCGCCGGGGCGGCGCGGAAAGCCCCCCTGCGCGTCGGTCAACAGCGCCAGAGATCCGCCGGGACGGCGCAGCAGCGCCTTGACCGGGCAGTCGGCGGGGGCGGTGATGGGAGAGGAGATCGACATGGCGCAGGCTTTCGGCAATCGGTTCTGGCAGCGTAACGCAGCCGGGGCGATTTGGATGCCAAAAAGACGGCAGGCGTGCCTATTCCGGACAGGGCTGTCCAGCTGCCCCCCATTTCAGCACGTCGTCGATATGGGTCTGCAGGCCGTGGGGGGCCGGTTCGCGGCCGCCTCCGGGTGCGAAACCCCATGCGACAAAGCCGCCGTGACCGGCATCCTCATGCAGATGCTGGGCCAGCTCGATCCAGTCGCGCCCGCCGTTCAGCGCGGGGTCGCGCAGCTGGCGGCAGATCGCGGCGCTGTCTAGGCCGAACCAGGCCATCTCGACCGGGGGCAGCTGCCAGGGGATCATCGCGTTGGGCGCCTGGCGCGGGTCCGATTCCAGCGTCGAGGCGGTGACGTGGCAGGTGGCGCAGGGCAGCGTCTCAACCCCCATGCGGCTGTCGCCGCCGCTGATGGCCATGCCATGCGGGCGGGGTTCGGGAAATTCGGGGCCGGACCACATGGGCAGGTGATCGGACCCCACATGGCAATTCGCGCAGCGCGGATGCGAGACGACCTGATGCACGCGGTCCCACGCGGCCAGCCCGTCTGCGGGGCTGACCGACCCCTCCTCGGGCGGGGCCACGATCGAGGGCATCACCTCCGCGCCCGCAGGCCCGGCCATGAGCAGCAGCGCCAGCACCCGGATCATGCGAAGCGCACCGTGCGCGCGAAGGGCATCTGGCGCAGCCGCTGGCCGGTCGCGGCAAAGATCGCGTTGCCAAGCGCCGCGGCGGCGGGGGGCACGCCGGGTTCGCCCAAGCCCCGCAGGGGGCCGTTCTCCAGCAGGCGGACCTGCACGGCGGGGGTCTGGTGCATGCGCATCCCCTCATAGGCGTGGAAATTGGTCTGGTCAGGGGCGTGGCCGCGATAGGTCAGTTCGCAATTCATCGCATGGCCCAACCCGAACAGCATACCGCCCGACAGCTGGGCATCGGCGTTCACCGGATCCAGCACGATGCCCACATCGGCCACGGCAAAGGCCTGGGTCAGGCGGATGCCCTGCGGTGTGTCCTGAACCTCGACCACCTGGGCGCAGGGCACGCCGAAGGACAGGCAGAACGCCACCCCCCGCCCGCGCCCCTGCCCCGCGTCGCGGCCGGTCCACCCCGACAGGTCGCGGACCCCCTCCAGCACCGCGCGCGAGGGGGCGTGGTCGCACAGACGCAGCAACCCCTCCAGCGGGTCGATGCCGGCCTGCGCGAACATCTCGTCCAGGGCGGTGCCGAAAAAGAACCCGTTCGACGACGCGCCGACCGAACGCCAGCTGCTGACCGGCACGGTTTCGGGCGCGCGCAGGCCCGTCACGCGGAAATGCGGGATGGCGAAGGGCTGGTCCCAGGCCCCGGTGGTGATGCTGACATCGCCGCCCGGCGGCGCGCTGCTGACGCGGCCGAACCAGGAGGCGATGACCGAGGGGCTGGCCACGGTCAGGTCCAGCGCCTGCACGCCATCGGCGGTCACGTGCCCCCGGACGCGGGCGATCTGGGCGGGGCGGGGCTGGTCATGGGCGAAATCCTCCTCGCGCGACCAGGTCAGCTTGACGGGGCGGCCGGGGACGGCCATCGCGATTTCTACGGCCTGGGCGATGAAGTCGATCTCCAGCCGCCGACCAAAGCTGCCGCCGATCATCTGGTTCTCCATCCGGATCGCGGATTCGGGCAGGCCGGTCAGGGCGGCGGCGCGGGCCACGGCAAAGTCCGGCACCTGGGTGCCCGCCCAGATGGTGCAGGCGTCGCCGGTGACCAGAACCGTGGCGTTCATCGGCTCCAGCGGCGCATGGGCCAGGAAGGGCACGCGGTATTCGGCGGCGAAATCGCCGGGTGCAATGGCCGCGTCCACATCGCCATCGTCGCGGCGGCGCGTGTCGATGGCGCCCGCGTCATGGGTCGCCTCCAGCGCGGCCCAGATCGCGTCCTGATCGCCCGCCGTGTCGGGGGGCGTGAAGGTCACCCCCAGCGCCGCTGCTGCCTGCATCGCCGACCAGGTATCGCGGGCCAGAACCGCCACGCCCCCGGTGATGGGCAGCACGCGCAGGACGCCCTGCATGCCTTCGGCGGCGACCGGGTCCAGACGGGCGACCGTGCCGCCCCAGGGCGCCATCCGCACCGTCGCGTGCAGCATGTCGGGCAGGACCAAGTCGATGCCGTAAACCTGGGTGCCGGTCGATTTGGCGACCACATCGGCCCGCTGCATCGGCTGGCCCAGCCAGCGCCATTGCGACCGGTCGCGCAGCACGATGTCGGTCACCGGCTCCAGCCGCGCGGCGTCCACCGCCAGATCGGGATAGGGGATGCGCGTGCCGTCGGGTAGGATCACCGCGCCGTCCGCCGTGTCCAGATCGGCGCGGGACAGGCCGTGGCGCGTGGCTGCGGCCTGCTTCAGCGTCTCTCGGGCCACCGCGCCCGCCTGGCGCAGCTTGTCGAACCCATCGGCGGTCGAGCTGGAGCCGCCGGTCATCTGCCAGCCCAGCAGCCGCGCGGGAATGTCGGCGGCGCCCCGCGCGGTTTCGGCCAGCCAGCCCGTGTCGGTCGGCGCGAAGGGCATGAAATCCGCGATCAGCGCGCGGTTGTAATAGGTGGCGCTGACCGGGCCGGGGATGATGCGCGCGGTGGCGGGGTCGATGTCCAGCTCTTCGGCGATCAGGGCGGCCTGCAGCCAGCGCGCCCCCTGCCCCTTGTCCGCGCGCGGCGCGACCAGCGTGACGCCATCCGCGTCGATCAGCACATAGGGGTTCAGCGCCCCGGCATCGGTCCCTGCGAAGGGGTCCGGCAGCGGCCGCGTATAGCGCCAGGCGCCAAAGGCCACGCCCCCCGCCACCGCGACCGAGCCGATCAGGAAGCCCCGCCGCGCAATGCGCCCCGCCCGTGACAGTCCAGCCCGTGACATCAGACCCCGCCCATGCGCAGGGCCGCCGTCCGGATCGCGGCGCGGATGCGCGGATAGGTGGCGCAGCGGCACAGGTTGCCCGACATGGCGCGGTCGATCTCCTCATCGGTGGGGTCGTCGTTCAGCGACAGAAGGGCGGCGGCCTGCATGATCTGGCCCGACTGACAGTATCCGCATTGCGCGACCTGTTCGCCGATCCAGGCGGACTGGACGGGATGGGGGGCGTCAGGGGTGCCCAGGCCCTCGATGGTGGTGACCTCTCCGGTCACGTCGGACAGGCGGATCTGGCAGGCGCGCACCGCTAGGCCATCCACATGCACCGTGCAGGCCCCGCATTGCGCGATGCCGCAGCCGTATTTCGTGCCGGTCAGGCCCAGCAGATCGCGCAGCGCCCACAGCAGGGGCATCTGCGGATCGGCGTCCAGGCTGCGGCGCTGTCCGTTGACGATCAGGTCCATGCCGCGACCCTGCCGCAGGCCGCGCCGTCCCGCAAGATGCCCCAACACAGGACCCGCCGTCACGTCACAGCAAAAGACCGCCGATCCTTGCGGATGGCGGTCCATGCGGGTGCCGAAAGGGGCAGATCTTACTTGATCTTGCCTTCCTTGTATTCGACGTGCTGACGCACGACCGGGTCGTATTTCCGGACGGACATCTTTTCGGTCATCGTGCGGGCATTCTTCTTGGTCACATAGAAGTGGCCGGTGCCGGCGGTCGAGTTCAGCCGGATCTTGATGGTGGTCGGCTTCGCCATGGTTGTCGCTCCTGCTTCGGGGCAATCGCGCGCCGCAAACCCCGTGGAATTCGTGTTGAAGCCGCCTTTTAGTCCCGCAGGTGGCGAAGTCAACCGCCAAACCCGCCATGGGGCGCGAAAACACCGAAAAACCCGCCCCAGGGCCAGATGCGCCTTGCCCCGCGATGCGGCGCGGGCGATATTTCCGGCCGGACATATTGCCCCGGAGCCCGCCATGCCCCCTGCCCGCCTGACCCTTGCGGCGATCCTGCTGTCCCTTCCCGGGGCGGGCGCGGCCGATACGGTGCAGGTCTTTGCCGCGGCCTCGCTGCAGACCGCGCTGGACCGGGTCGGCGCGGATTTCACGGCCCGGACCGGGCATGACGTGGTGCTGACCTATGCCGGGTCGAACCTACTGGCCCGCCAGATCACCCAGGGCGCGCCCGCCGACATCATGGTGTCGTCCAACCCGGAATGGATGGACGTGCTGGAGGATCAGGACCTGCTGGCGCCCGGCACCCGGCGCGATCTGCTGGGCAATGCGCTGGTACTGGTGTCGGGCGATCCACAGGCGGAACCGGTCACCATCGACGCGGGGCTGGACCTGCCGGGCCTGCTGGCGGGCGGGTTCCTGGCGATGGGGCTGATCGATTCGGTGCCCGCCGGGCAATACGGCCATGCCGCGCTGACCCATCTGGGGCTGTGGGACGGGGTGCGGGACCAGGTCGCACAGGCGGACAACGTGCGCGCGACCCTGGCGCTGGTCGCGGCGCGCGAGGCGCCTCTGGGCATCGTCTATGCCACCGACGCGCAGGCCGACCCGCGCGTCACCGTCATCGGCCAGTTCCCCGACGACAGCCACCCGCCGATCACCTATCCCGTGGCGCTGCTGGCGCAGGCGCAGGACGCCGCCGACCGGGCGTTCCTGGACGCGCTGTCGGCCCACGAGGCGCAGGCCGTCTTTGCCGCCGAAGGGTTCACCCTTGCCCGCTGACTGGCTGTCCCCGGCTGACTGGCAGGCGGTGCGCCTCAGCCTCAAGGTGGCGTTCTGGGCGGTGCTGTGCAGCCTGCCTCTGGGCATCCTGACCGCGCATGCGCTGGCGCGCTGGCGCTTTCCGGGGCGGGGGCTGCTGAACATGCTGGTGCATCTGCCGCTGATCCTGCCGCCGGTGGTCACGGGCTATCTGCTGCTGCTGACCTTTGGGCGACAGGGGGCGGTGGGCGCCTGGCTGGAACAGGTCGGCATCGTGCTGGCCTTTCGCTGGACCGGAGCGGCGCTGGCAGCGGCGATCATGGCCTTTCCGCTGATGGTGCGCGCCATCCGCCTGTCGATCGAGGCCGTGGACCCGCGCCTTGAACAGGCCGCCGCCACCCTGGGCGCGCGCCCGGCCTGGGTCTTCTTGACGGTCACGCTGCCGCTGATCCTGCCGGGTATCCTGGCGGGGGCGGTGCTGGCCTTCGCCAAGGCGATCGGCGAATTTGGGGCGACGATCACGTTCGTGTCGAACATTCCGGGACAGACCCAGACCCTGCCCTCGGCCATCTACACCCGCCTGCAGGTGCCGGGGGCCGAGGCCCAGGCCGGGCGGCTGGTGCTGGTGGCGATTGCGCTGTCGGTGGGCGCACTGATCCTGTCGGAATGGCTGTCGCGCGCCGCAGCCCGCCGGGTCGCGCCATGAGCCTGTCGGTCCGCATCGACCATGCCTGGCCGGGATTTTCGCTGTCGGTCGACGTCACCGCGCCGCCCGGCGTCACCGCGCTGTTCGGCGCATCGGGGGCGGGCAAGACCACGCTGATCCGCGCCGTCGCGGGCCTGCTGCGCCCCGACCGGGGCCGGATCGCGGTGGACGGACGGATGCTGTTCGACAGCGACCGGGGCGTGAACCTGCCGCCGCATCGCCGCCGCGTGGGCTATGTGTTCCAGGACGCGCGGCTGTTCCCGCATCTCAGCGTGCGGCAGAACCTGCTCTATGGGCGCTGGTTCGCGGGGGCGGGCGGCGGGCCGACGCTGGCGCAGATCGCCGATCTGCTGGGCATCGCGCCCCTGCTGGAGCGTCGCCCCGCCGCGCTGTCGGGCGGTGAGGCGCAGCGCGTGGCCCTGGGCCGCGCCCTGCTGGCCCGCCCCGGCATCCTGCTGCTGGACGAGCCGCTGGCCGCCCTGGACCAGCCCCGCAAGGCCGAGATCCTGCCCTATCTGCGCGCGCTGCGCGACGCGACCGACCTGCCCATCCTCCATGTCAGCCACGACCCCCAGGAGATCCGCACCCTGGCCACCACCGTCCTGCGGCTGGAGGCGGGCCGCGTCATCGCCCAGGGGCCGCCCGACGCGGTGCTGCCCCTGCCCCAGAACGCGGGCGTGACGCTGCGGGCGACGCCGCGCGACGGCCCGGGGCCGGGGCAATGGGTCGATACCGCCGCCGGGGTGCTGCATGTCGCGACGCGCGCGACCGGCCCGCTGCGGCTGCGCATCGCCGCCGATCAGGTGATGGTCGCGACCGCGCCACCTGCGGGGCTGCTGGGGGCCACGATCCTGCCCGCGCGGATGGTGGGACAGGCGGACGGCCTGCTGCGGCTGGCGGTGGGGACCACGCATCTGCTGGCCCGCGCGCCGCTGGATCCGGCGCTGTGCCCGCCTGCGGACAGCGCGGTCCACGCCGTGCTGCTGCGCGATCCAACCGTGCTGGATGCCATCGGTTGCACGACCGACAGCCCGTCGCAGAACGACTGAGCGGCATGGCCCTGCGCGGTCGGGGCCGTAAACCATTCTGGCATTCGTCTGTTGACAGGCATCCCATCTCTGCGCGAACTGAAGGCTGTACGGGTCTTTTCTAAGCATCCCTTGTCATTTTATTCGGTTTTCGGCGTTCCATGTGCGGCATTATCGGGATTTTGGGTCGTCACGAGGTTTCGCCTCAACTGGTCGATGCGCTGCGGCGGTTGGAGTATCGGGGCTATGACAGCGCCGGGGTGGCGACGGTGGACGCCACTGGACAGCTGGAGCGCAGGCGCGCGGTGGGCAAGCTGGTCAACCTCAGCGACCTCTTGGTCCACCAGCCGCTGACCGGGCATGCGGGCATCGGG